>DEQA01000253.1 GCA_002359075.1 Planococcaceae bacterium UBA3378 | reverse complement strand
ACATGGCATATGGAGATGAATGCCTTTTTAGCCGAGAACAGCACGCTGTTTTTAGCAACCGAATACCGTTTGATTGAAACAGAGGAGCAGGAACAGGAAGTGATTACCTGGTGGCAGGAAATGACAGAGCTTGGCCATGAAGGCATTGTCATAAAGCCATTACACTTTATCGAAAAGCGTAAAGGAAAGCTCCTGCAGCCTGCGATCAAAGTGCGTGGACGTGAATATTTACGAATTATTTACGGAATGGATTACACCGATGAAGCGCAGCTGAAAGCGCTAAAGAAATGCAATCCTTCCCGCAAAATGCGCAATGCCCTGCAGGAATTTAGCCTCGGGATTGAAGGGATCGAGCGTTTTGTGCAGCAGGAAAGCAGTGCACGGGTGCATGAATGTGCGCTTGCTGTGTTAGCACTGGAAAGCGAACCGGTTGATCCGCGGTTATAATTTTTCTACAAAGGAGTCCTGCCCCGGTTCTAAAAATCGGTAGCCGGGCTCCTTTCATTCATTTGTTAATTGCGACCTATAACAAAGAAGAAAGGTACTAATACGAAAAGTTTACGAAAATGTTTATATCGCTATATTTTCCAGCTATGATTTATGGTATTTTTTTATATAAGGAAATGAGTTTTACTATTTTAGGAGAGAGAAGGCAGGGAATAATATATGAAGAAGGTATCGTTGTTAAGTGCAGCTATAGCAGGAAGCTTTGGGCTTGCAGCTTGTCAGGATGAAGCTGACGTAGCGCCTGCTCAGGCTGATATTGCGAACAAGGGGCTTATTGAATATGCATCAGCCTCTCAACTAAAGCCTACAGTTTCTTTACCGGAAGCTGTGGCATTATTTACAGAAACTCACCCTCAAGCAACTATTCACTCAGTAGAACTAGACTCCAGCTGGGGGAAACTTCAATATGAGATTAGTGGATTAGACGAGTCGAACGAGTACGAAATGTATATTGACGGAGAAACGAAAAAGGTCATTAAAGATTCAACAGAAAACGAGAGCGAAACAAAAAATACGATAGATTTCTCCGCTATTATCGACCCTGCTACAGCTATAAAAACAGCATCGGAAAGCCCGGAACTGACGGAAATGTCTCCTACCAGCTGGGAGTTAGAGGCAGATGACGGCATACAACGCTATACTATCCAATATGAACAAGGTGCACAAGAAGCTGAAGTCTATGTAAATGCCCTTTCCGGGGAATTGTACAGTATTGAAATAGATGATGAATGATGGAAAACGGAAGAATAGAGGGTAGTATATCTACCCTCAGCTAAATGAAGATATTCTTAGACTGCTTTCTTTTCACATTTTCTAACCAATAAAGAAACCATTTAAAACTTTATCAATCACCTTTTGATTCTCGTGCCCATCTATAATAGTTGGTAGATCAATATCCTCTTTTTTCGTAGTGAGAAATCGATATACGCTTTCTAAAAATGGAGAGAATGCTGGAAAGTAAGCCTTTACTTCGCTTGAAAAGTGCAGCGGAGCAGCAACAGATGACTCCATCGTTATTTCTTCTAGCTCTTGGTGGGGCTTGGCAAATAATAGATTTCTATCATTTATAATAGCAATAGTTCCGGAAGTTCCAAATACCTTTAGACAAGAACCCATTCCATGATTCACACCGGATAATAGCTGAACAGAAAATGTAAAACCTCGCTGCGTCTTTCCCTGGATAAAAAGTGCATCGTCCGCATCACGCATCCCTTCCCTGCCTTTACCTACATGAGTATGTACAAAGCCATTGACGAATTCAATTTCATCCTGCCCAAGCCATCTTATACAATCAATTATATGAGACCCTACAGCGCCAAGCATTCCTCCGCCTTTTTGTTTTTCACCCATCCATCCAATATCTTTAGAAACAAGTGTCTCGTATTGTGCACTAGAAATATGATATTCAAAATGGAGAATCTGACCGATTTCATTTTGCAAGATCATTTCCTTTGCCTTTTTCCTAATAGGAAGATAACGCCATTCAAAATCAATGATTACCTTTGCATTATGCTCTATTGCTAGGTGTAAAAGCTTCGCTGACTCGTCGCTGTTCATAGTAAACGGCTTTTCGCAGACTACATGTAATCCCTTCTCTATAGCATACTGGACCATTTGAAAATGATAAACAGGGATTGAACTGATAAATACGAGGTCTATCACGTCGGCATCTATCATTTTCCTCCAGTCCTTATAATGAATAGGAGGGTTCCCGCCCGTCATTAATTCTTCCGGTATTTGATGGCGTACCATTGTACAAACAGCGGTTAACTCTAATTTAGGATGACTTCTAATGATCGGCGCCTGAACGTTCAGTCCGAATCCTCCGCCAATGATTCCAACTCTCATCATAACTCCCCTTTTAAATATTTTAAACAATAACGATGAACCATATAAATAATAAATATCTGCAAAAATTCAATAGGCTGCTTTTGTCTTTTTCTGCAGTCAACCTTGCAACCGGCTCATTTTTATCAATAATTGTTGGAGATTTTTATATTCAGATAGGTGTAAATCCTGATGAAGCCTTTTCACTAATCTTTTCACCAATCTCCTTCATTACGGCCTCTCCAAACCCCCTTATATCTTCCAAGTAGTCATACCCCGGCGGTGAACCGAAGCTGTTAAACGCGCGGACAGCGACCACCTCGTATTTCGGGATCACGAGGATTGTAACTCCTGTATAGCCTAACAGCTGATAGGCGCCTGCCGGAATGGATGGGTTTATTTCCATACGTTCAGATACAAACCCTTCTTCCTTTTGAACAAACCAAAGAAAGCCGTTTTGTGGGTAATTATCCGGAAGGGTCGAAGGTGTTTGTATAGTCGTTGCGAAACGAATGGTTTCTTCATTTACTACTTGCCGGCCGTTCCATTTTCCTTTATTTAAATGAAGCTGGCCCCATGCAGCTAGATCCCTTATCGATACATACATATTCATCTGCGAACCATCTGTATTTTTACTTGTGGACCATGCCGGGTCTTCCGGTGAATGCACAACCTCTACAAAGTGTTCCTGCATGTCACTATACCAGCCGGTTTCTTGTAAATGGTTTGGATCAAATACATGCTCCTGCAAAATGGCTGCAATGTCTTTTCCGGTCGCTTTTTTCAAAACTTTTGCCAGCAGTTCTATCCCAATTCCACGATAGGCCCATTTGGTTCCGGGTTCAAATTCCTGTATGATTTCATCTTTCACTTTATGCAGCCCATGCGTATGAGTAAGCAAATGCCGGATCGTCACCTTTTCATAGATTGCTTCCCTGCACTCAGGTAAGTAAGCAGAAACGAGGTCATCAATTGAGGCAATCATTCCGTGGTGCACCGCAAAAGCAGCAGCAAAGCCTATGTATGATTTGCGGACAGAGGCAATGTGAAATTGGGTATCTGCCTGAACTGGTCTAGCATCTACTTTCTTTGACTGCGTGCCCCAATATTCCTCTATCATCACCTTCCCTTTATGAATCACCATTACACCGGCACCTGTGCAGTCAAGCTGGCTGGCCGAAGCTCTTACGTTTTGTGAAACGATGCTGAACGCTTTGTTAGTATCCATTCTCTATCTCCTCTCCTTACTCACATACTTCAGTGAAAGGACTGTATGTTTCTCTGCACAGCCGTTAGACACCATTATTTTTCTCATTGGACCATTGTTTATCTCCGTTGATCCAGCATACGTTTTTGCCTTCCACTCTTTTTGCAAACGAAATAACCCGATTTGATGGAGCGTTTGACCAAGCCCTTTCCCTAAAAAATCCGGATGCATACCAATCCAAAATATACGCCCTTCCCTGTCAGTATCAGGCTCAATATGAGGGAGCACTAGGCCTGCCGGATGACCATCTACCTGATAAACGGTAAACATATTTTCTGCCTGTGCTGGCAGCTCTTCTTTCATCCCCTGCAAAAAAGCCTTCGCATTCTGATAACTCGTCCCTTTCACTTCTGACAAAAAGGAAATTGACCTATCCTCGTTAATCGGCCAGAGATCAAAAGAAGCAGGCGGAAACTCTATTTGTTCTATTAAAGATCTCGTATAGAGTACCCTCTCCCCTTCCACTACCATCATGTTCTTCACCATTTCCATTTTATCTAAAAGCTGCCGGGGACACTGGAGGATTACCGTTTTCTGTGACCGCTCCTTTACGTTACCCAGGAGGCTGAAAATAAGCCGATCTATTTCTTTAGCATGTTGTAACTCGGTGTCTATTATTTCTAAAAGTATAGCGTTACGGTTCTTTATACTATGTACGCCAATGTTCTGTAGTTGTCTGAGTGCTGTATCCATCAATCTTCACCCCTTTCTAACTAGACTACCCGGAACAGTAAAATTAACTAGTACGTCAGCATACTCTTCTTTCCTTAAAGAAACCGAATGATTAAATGCTGATCTAAAAACTCATGAGATGCCGGCATTATCCGCAGTTCTTTTGTACGTTTGTCGTAAGCAATACTATCCTTGTGATAGCCATCCGTTTTGGTGGAAAACTTCATACGCTCTGAAGCGATTGATGTGAAATTTACATCGATTTTTACTTTTCGTATTTTTTGGTCATGATCCTCTTCTTTCCTATATACACTCGGATTATATTCCGGCGTAGCAAAGACAAGAAGATGCAGCGGCTTATCCGACTGGTTCCAGTAGCCATGAACATATTTGTTCCAGCCAAAAACTATTTCATTTTCAACTGCTTTTATTTGCCGGTCAAAGGTAATATCATATGTCAGCTCACCAGCGAGGATAATGGCATGGTCTTCGCCGTAAGGATGAAAATGCGCCGGGATACCTACATCCTCCTTATCCAGTTGAAAATAAAGGATGCGGTGCTGTAAATCTTTACTCTCCCAAACTTTAAAATATTTTTCTTTTGACTGTATCAATTTTCGGATATTTAGCTTCTCCATCATATCCCCCCATTTCATCTTAGCAGAAGGAAATTATTGTTAGAATGCACCTTTCGTCTGATATAGCAGTTTATTGATTCCATTTTCTAAGCGCAAAAAAGGCAAGACCCGAATTGGATCTTGCCTCTATTAGTCTACGAATTAAGCTTCTTGAGCTTTGTTACGTAATACCATTTGTAGGATACCACCGTGACGGTAGTAGTCTACTTCTACTTCTGAGTCGAAACGAGCAAGAGCTTTGAACTCTTTCACAGTTCCGTCTTCAGCTTTAGCAGTTACAGTTAGGATGTCACGTGGTTTTACATCGTCAGTAATGTTTACTGAGATTTCTTCACGGCCAGTTAAGCCTAAAGTATCTGCAGATTCGCCTTGCATGAATTGAAGTGGTAATACACCCATCATTACAAGGTTAGAACGGTGGATACGCTCGTAAGATTGTGCGATTACAGTTTTCACGCCAAGTAGGAATGTACCTTTTGCAGCCCAGTCACGAGATGAACCCATACCGTAGTCGTTACCAGCTAATACTACTAAACCAGTACCTTGCTCTTGGTATTTCATGCAAGCATCATAGATGTACATTACTTCACCAGTTGGCCAGTAAGTAGTGAATCCACCTTCTGTACCTGGAGCAACTTGGTTACGGATACGGATGTTAGCGAA
>DEQA01000119.1 GCA_002359075.1 Planococcaceae bacterium UBA3378 | reverse complement strand
TGGGGAGGCACATTTGAAGATGAGTGTGTACCGGAGCTATTAAATATCCGCGGAGCCCTTTCAATGGCAAATGCAGGCCCAGGTACAAACGGTTCACAATTCTTTATTGTACAAGCTCCACAAGTAGAAGTATCGATGTTAAAACAAATGGAAGTACGCGGCTGGGGTAAAGAAGAAGTGGATCTTTACAAGAAAAACGGCGGTACACCTTGGTTAGATGGTAAGCATACAGTATTTGGTCAAGTAATTGAAGGTATGGATGTTGTTGACAATATTTCAAAAGTTGACCGTGATATGCGTGACAAACCGAATGAAGATGTTAAAATTGAATCGATCACTGTTTTTGAATAATAACGAGAGAAGTGAGAGATCATGGGAAAACTGATCCTCAACTGGGGATTCTTGTATTTCCCGGAAGATAAGACGACTTATATTCCGGCCGCTATTGAAATGCTGTTTTTATTCCTTATCGTCTTTTTGCTGTTTAAATGGCTGCGAAAAAATTCCGCAAAGCAAGCTGCTGAAGCCAAGAAGCTGGAAGAGCGTGCATTAGAAGAACGCAATAGACGAATAGAGAATGAAAAGGAAAAATTTTAAAAGAAAGACAAGCCGCACATTGCAGGCTTGTCTTTTACGTTTGGAAGGGTTAATTTTTTGGAAATCTTTTTTTAAGTGAAAAATGCAGAAACAGCGTATAAAAAAGTGGGACTGCCATTAAAGTTGTATGCATGTTAAGGACAAACTAAAAAGTGATTAAGCAACTAATAGATAGTTAGGGCGCACCCTATAAAATAGGACACGCTCTATAAAAAATTTACAGGGTGCTTTGTCTTATGCAAAAGCCTTTTTAAATCTTTGCACACCGTCTTTTATTGTTTCAAATGGAGCCGCAGCATTCATCCGTAAAAAGCCGCGACCTGCCTCGCCGTATTTCGTCCCCGGCTCAAGAGCCAGCTTTCCAACCGTTAACAGGCGGTTCATTACTTCTTTTTCTTCCAGTCCAGTAGCGCGGTAATCGATCCAGAGCAGATAGGTTGCTTGCGGTTTTGCTATTTGAATGCCGGGAATGACAGTCAGTTCTTCGATGATATAATCCATGTTCTTCGATAAGTAGCTTAGCAGTTCATCCAGCCATTGCTCTCCGTGTGTATAGGCAGCCTGAACAGCTGCTGAAGCGAATGTATTCAACCCGGATTGACCATGGGCAAGCGCATGCTGTTCAAGTTTTTGGCGGAATTGCCCATTTGGTACGACCATCATAGCAGCCTGAATACCGGCAATATTAAATGTTTTAGTTGGAGCAATACATGTAATGATGTTCGCTTCATCAGCCCGTTTTACTGTCAATAAAGGAATATGCTTGTTTCCATCCAGCAGCAAGTCGGCATGAATTTCATCCGAAATAATGAAGACATCATATTGAATAGCAAGTTCGATAAGGCGTTCCAAATCTTCCTGTGACCATACAATTCCCCCAGGATTATGGGGATTACATAAAATGTACATTTTTACCCCTTGTTTAAACGTTTCCTCAAGTTGGTGGAAGTCATAGTGGTAAGTTCCGTTATCTTCTATTAAGTCACAGGAAACAATTTCCCGCTGCTGGTGATGAGGGATATTGAAAAATGGTGGATAGACAGGGGTTGAAACGGCAATTTTATCCCCGGGTGCCGTAAATGTTTCTACTATACTCGCAATGGCCGGTACAACGCCTTGGTTAAAGAGAATTGTTGCCGGATCAATTGTCCATTGGTGACGTTTTTTGAACCAAGAAATAATCGCTTCCTTACAGTCATCACAAACATAGGAATAGCCAAATACCGGATGCTCGAGGCGTTTATGTAATGCATCGATAACTGGCTGGGGCGCAGCAAAATCCATATCCGCTACCCACATCGGCAAAATATTTGAAGCATCTGAGAGACTATATACTTCATTCATTTTGTCCCACTTCACAGAACGTGTACTTCTTCTTGCATGAGTTTCATCAAAAATCGACATACTATCACTCTTTTCTTTTAGTTAGTATCATAGTTATGTTATCATACACAATAATAAAAAGAGTAGTCAGGGGAGTTACTGTGGAAATGATAGAAATGAATAAGAAAGCTGCAGCTATGCTTGCAAAGTGGGATCCGTTTAAACTAGGGGAAAACGGCTATGATACGGAGACAGCGGATGTAGTAGCAGCCCTTCAAGAAATTGATGATCCAAGTAATTTAGGCAAAGTCATTCAGCAAGTGTATGAGCTTTCGTTTGAACAATGGATTCCGTTTGAGGATTGTGTGGAAATAGCCCGCAAACTAATCGCTATTAAATATGAAGCAAAATGTATTATTTAAAAACTCGGCAACTGCCGAGTTTTATTTTTTTACGAAGCTTTATACAATTGAGATGCAGGGATAGACAGCGGAGGATCGTTTATTTTTGTACGGTGTCCATTAAATTGGAAGCGGGTACTTCTAAAATCGTTGATAATTTCAGGATTGTCTGAATGGAAGGTGTTAACTCTCCTTTTTCATACATTGCTAATTTTTCGGCTCCCACTTGCGTTTTCAGTGATAAATCCTCAAGAGACCAATTTTTTTCTTCGCGAAGCTGTTTTAATAACTCGTGTAATGGCGGTTTCATAAAGCAGACACATCCTTTCGAATTTTTCTGACAATTATATTATAATACGAAATCTTCCGGAAAAATAATTATTTTTTGACCAAATATTGAAATATAAAAGCTGGACCATATTTTTGGTCCAGCTTTTTCTTATGCAAAAGCACTTCTTATTAAAATAATGAGTATGGCGAGCGGTGCCACGTAACGCACAATTGTTAGCCACATAGTAAAAAGAATGGGCGAGGAATTAAGCTCCTGCTGTGATACTTTCTTCGAATAATGGAATCCGGCAAATAGTGAAATTAATAAAGCGCCAATCGGCATTAAAATACTGCTTGTTACATAATCGGCAAAATCAAAAAAGTTTTTCCCTATAATTGTAAAGTCGCTCATGATCCCGTAGGAAAGAGCACTTGGAATACCTAAAAGGAAAATTAAAGCAGCGAAAATCCAGGAAGCGCGTTTACGCCCATGAGTTTTTCTACCGATTCCAATGGCCACTACAACTTCCAGCAGAGCGATAGCGGAAGTGATCGTTGCAAATAATATTAAAATAAAGAAAATAAGTAAGAATAAACCGCCCATTGGCAATTGTTCAAATACAGCAGGGAGGATAATGAACACCAGCCCGGGTCCTTGCTCCGGTGAATAGCCAAGAGCAAAAACAGCAGGGAAGATAACGAGCCCGGCCAAAATTGAAATGAAAATATTCATCATCGCTACATTGCCTGCAGAACTGACGATATTTTCTTTAGGAGATAAATAGGAAGAGTAGGTGATCATAGCTGAAACGCCGACACTCAAGGAAAAGAAAGCCTGTCCGAGTGCCAATAGCAGCGTCTGTATATTCAAATAGGACCAATCAGGGACGAACATGAATTTTACACCTTCCATGGCTCCTTCCAATGTAATAGAACGGAAAAACAGCAGAATAAAGAAGACAAACAGGAGCGGCATCATCCATTTACTTGCGACCTCAATCCCGCCTTTAATGCCTGCTTGTACGATAATTAAAGTCAGTAACATGAATGCGCCCTGAGCGATAAGAACTTCTAGTGGATTGGCAATAATATCATTAAATAAAGATGCAAAATCCAAACCTTTTCCTGTTAATTGTAATGTAACAGCACGGAATAAATAACTTAAAATCCATCCGCCTACCACACTGTAAAATGAAAGAATGATACCACATGCTATAAGTCCGAGCCAGCCAACCATATACCATGGTTTTCCGGGTGCCTGGGCTTTAAATGAATTGATGGGATCAAGCTGACCTCGGCGGCCAATCATAAATTCAGCAATTAAAATAGGAAGTCCTATGATGACTGTACATAAAATAAACAGCAAAATGAAGACGCTTCCTCCATTTGTTCCTGCCATATACGGGAATTTCCAAATTGCCCCAAGCCCGATTGCACTACCAGCTGCTGCTAATATAAAACCGATCTTGGAGGCGAATTGATCTCTAGATGACAAAGTAAAACCTCCTTAAAGTAAAAAACGTATTCATTTTAACGCATTTCATTATGAAAACATAGTTATTCTCTAAAAATTTCTGATATTCACCATATAATTTCCTATAAGTAGAAAGGAAAGAGAGCAGGTGCAGTAGATGGGCGGGACATTCTTTGTGGCATATCCCCCGATATGTTATAATTTAACATGACATTTTCGTATATAAGTAAAGAGAAAGTAGGATTAAGCTATGGCAAAAAAATATGAAGTAGGTGACGTGCTAACCGGGAAAGTTACAGGTATCCAGCCGTACGGGGCGTTTGTGGCATTGGATGAACACACACAGGGGCTTGTTCATATTTCAGAAATTACGTATGGATTTGTAAAAGATGTACAGGATTATTTAAAGGTTGGCGATGAAATTACTGTAAAAGTGCTGGAGGTGGATGATGAGGAGAAAAAAATCAGCTTATCAATCCGTGTATTGCATGAGACACCACATCCTAAAAAACGTGAACAACTACCGCGCAAATCGCTTCAGGACAGGGTAGATGAGAACGATGCAAATGGTTTCCAAATATTAAAAAGGAAGCTGCAGGATTGGATAGATCAATCAGGAGAGTAGCAGGCATCTTTTTTCAGCCAATAAAAAACGGTAAGGTACAGAGAAT
>DEQA01000269.1 GCA_002359075.1 Planococcaceae bacterium UBA3378 | reverse complement strand
GTTGCATCCGTCATCCATGCACGAGGTATCGCATTTTGCCGTACCGGATGAGGAGAGCTATGTGAATAGCTCTTGAATAAAGGTGGTAACACGTTCCTACACGTCCTTTAGGGTTTTCCCTAAAGGGCGTTTTTTGTTTTTCTCTTATAGAGCTTGCCATATTAAATTCTTTAATAGCACAAGGAGATGTTATGTATGTTTTTAGAACCGAAAGAGCAGCTGGATATCATTAAAAAAGGGGCCGACAAAATCGGTGATGAGGACGAATTACTAGTAAAGCTGCAGCGCTCTTATGATGAGCAGAGACCGTTGACAATCAAACTCGGCCTGGACCCTACTGCTCCTGATATCCATTTAGGGCATGCGGTGGTGCTTCGTAAAATCAAACAAATGCAGGACCTTGGCCACCACGCAGTCATTGTAATCGGTGATTTTACCGGTCGTATTGGTGATCCGACCGGTAAAGCCAAGGGGCGAGCTGCTTTGAGTGATGAAACGGTAAAGAGCAATGCGAAAACATATTGTGAGCAAATCTTCAAGATCCTCCATCCGGAAAAGACGACCGTCCGCTTCAATAGTGAATGGCTTTCGTCCTTAACATTTGAAGAAGGTATCAAATTAGCGGCGACAACGTCCGTTGCGCGGATGTTGGAGCGTGATGACTTCCAGAAACGCTATAAAAACCAAGTCCCGATCGGCATTCATGAATTTTTCTATCCGCTTATGCAGGCATATGATTCTGTCGAACTAAAAGCCGATATCGAGCTTGGCGGGAGGGATCAGATGTTTAATATACTGATGGGACGTACATTGCAGAAACATGCGGGTCTGGAAAAGCAAATTGCCCTTTTCATGCCGCTCCTTGAAGGCCTCGATAGTGTAGAGAAAATGAGTAAAAGTCTAGGCAACTATATCGGAATAAACGAAGCGCCGGAAGTAATGTTCAAAAAGGTTATGGAGGTTCCAGACCCGTTAATTATCAAATACTTCGAATTGGCAACCGATGAACACCCAACTGTTGTGAATGGCATAAAAGAGCGGCTGCAGCAAAATGAAAATCCCCGTAATATCAAGCTGGAGCTGGCGCAAATCATTACAAGCCTGTACCACGGGGAGGAAGCAATGAAGGAAGCGCTTCATTATTTCAGGACCGCTTTTCAGAAAAAACAGATTCCTAAAAACATCCCAAACCTTTTAATTGAAATCGATCAGGAGCAGCTGCAGGATGTGATTCCCCAGCTGATCGAGATGGAGCTTATAAAAAGCAAAAGTGAGTTCATTCGATTACTGAAGCAGGACGGCGTATCGTTAAATGGAGAGAAGCTGCATCCGGAGGAGCTTTCCCGCGTCTTGATGAACGGAGAAGTTCTGCAAATTGGTAAAAAACGATTTGTGCGTTTTGAAAAATAACGTTTCTACATTGCAAAAGCTCTAAGCCAGTAAAAAGCTGTTCGCAAATCTATTTGCTTTTTGACAATGGAAAGAAGCGTTGGTATGTTTCCACAGGAAGCACCTGGGTATGCTAAAAGTAGAAAGGAGAGGACAAACGCATGCCGAGGAAATTGATTTCAGCTATTAAAGAGCATTCCCTTCCATTAAATAAGCAAAGTTTGAACAGCCTGCTAGAAGCCATTGGAGACGCGAGGATTGTCATGATTGGCGAAGCATCACATGGTACTTCCGAATTTTATACCCTTCGCGCTGAGCTTTCTAAAATGCTGATTGAGGAAAAAGGATTTACAATCATTGCCGTAGAGGGAGATTGGCCATCCGCCCAGGCAGTAAACCGTTACGTCAAAGGCTACGGGCAAGAAGGACGTTCAGCAAAAGAGATACTAATGGAATCATTTCAGCGTTGGCCGGCCTAGATGTGGGCAAATGAAGAGATCGAACAGTTTACAGAATGGCTCAAGGAGAAAAATACCTCTTTAAATAACAAAGTCGGGTTTTATGGTATTGACCTTTACAGCCTTTACGAATCCATCGATGAGGTACTGCACTTTTTATCGGAAAACCCACAATACAAAGTGGATCTGGAATATGCAAAGAAGGCGTTCTCCTGCTTTGAGCCTTATAACAGAATGCCCGAGCATTATGCCCTTTCTGCCGCTCATTTTACAGAAGAATGCATCAGCGAAGTATCCAGCCTATTAAGCTCCCTGCGCAGGCATGAAGAGACATTCTCCAACAAGCATGAGGAAGACCTGAACGTGATCATGAACGCTCTTGTCGCCAAAAATGCCGAAGCCTATTACCGGGAAATGATGCAGGACGTCGCCTCCTGGAACACACGTGACTTGCACATGGTAGAAGCAATTAATGAATTGATTAACTACCATGGGGAGAATGCAAAAATCATTATTTGGGAACATAACACCCATATTGGAGATGCTTCTGAAACGGATATGAAGGATGAACAAATGATTAATGTCGGACAGCTTATAAGAGAGCAA
Organism: Planococcaceae bacterium UBA3378; assembly: GCA_002359075.1. Taxonomy (GTDB): domain Bacteria; phylum Bacillota; class Bacilli; order Bacillales_A; family Planococcaceae; genus Lysinibacillus_B. The sequence goes on along the minus strand of DEQA01000269.1, from coordinate 930 downwards.
TATGGAAAAGACAACACATTTGCTATTGGATTCGGTACGTACGAAGGGACCGTCATTGCTGCTGACAGATGGGGAGAGCCTTTAAAAGTGATCGACATTCCTCACGCAAGGCTCAGCGCCTGGGAAGGACAGCTGCGTGCAGCCGGGGAAGAGGATAAAATACTGCTTTTTACACCGGACAACCGGGAACTGTTCAATGATTGGATCGGCCACCGTGCCATTGGGGTTGTATATAACCCTGAATTCGAAGCATACGGAAATTATGTTCCCTCACGCGTTGGCAGCAGATATGACGCCTTTATCTATATTCACCAATCAAAGGCTTTACGACCATTACAGCAATGAATCGATTGCATAGGAGCAAAGATGGCAATGACGTTTGCACGGATTAAATGTCCACTATTTTTATTTCGTTGGCGGCAAATAAAATGGCCGGCAAAATGATGGTGTGAATGTATTTTTTCGCACCGTCGTTATGTTGTATTGTTCTGCACAGAAAGTTCTCATCTATTCTCGGATTACTTTGTTCGCGCTAAACTCACTTTTAGTGTTTGGAAGTTGAGAGCTTTTGACAATAAAAAAGCTCAACCTCTACAAGTGGAGCTTGATTGTCTAGCGATGTCCTACTCTCACAGGGGGCGCCCCAACTACCATCGGCGCTCTTTCGCAGCGCGATGACCGGCGCATGACTGCGTCACCTGTGCTCACTCTTTCAGTCACGTACAAAGTACGCTCCTTCTTTCGCTCCCTTGTTTCCTTGTCCTTCTTAGTCCTCGCACTGCTCGGGGGTTTCTTATCGTATTTTTTGAATCTATGTATAAAATGAAGCCTTCGATTTGCGCGCCGAACTCACCTTCGGTGTTTGTTAGTTGGGGGCTTTTTTGACAATAAAAAAACTCAACCTCTTCAGGTTGAGTCTGATTGCCTAGC
>DEQA01000323.1:2366-4171 GCA_002359075.1 Planococcaceae bacterium UBA3378 | reverse complement strand
GATTTAGAGGATGTCTTTATGGCGATTACGAAAGGAGCGGGAGTATGATGATGCAAAAATTGAATAATCCGGTTCTGATGAAAGAGTTAAAGCTCCGTTTCCGCTTCTTTAAAAGTGTGACAGGCATCATGTTTTATTTGGGGGCCATGTGTGTATTTGTCGTCGGCTTCTTTATGATTACGACACAATTTACCGGCTCGGGCTATTTTAGACCAAACGAAAGCTATATCCTTTTTATCATGCTTTCTGTTTTGCAGATGGCATTAGTTATGTTTATAACACCGGGTTTAACAGCAGGTGCGATCAGCTCGGAGCGTGAAAAGCAGACGCTGAACATGCTGCTGATGACAACGCAGAGCTCCTGGCAGATCATTTTAGGGAAGCTGATGTCCTCTGTTGCCTTTTTAGGGCTGCTGCTGGTGGCAGGACTGCCGTTATACAGTATTGTCTTTCTATTCGGCGGTGTTTCGCCGCTGCAGCTGATCACGATCTTTTTCTTTTATTTCATTACGATGCTTGCCATCGGAAGTATCGGGATCTTCTTCTCGACCTATACAAAGCGGACTATTACGTCCATGATTGCAACATACGGCGCGATGGTATTTCTCGGAGGCTTTACGGCATTTTTCTTCTACGTTGGCCTGATTGTTGACCAGACGATTTTGCTCGGGTCAGGTTCGGTATCGCCGTTTACGTATTTCTGGGCTTGTATCAATCCGGGCGCTTTAGTGCTGTCCGTCCTTTCGGGGGATATTGCAGAGGGACTTTATAGTTTAGTAGGGATTGAAGTACCGCTATGGATTCCGTATTTACTTTTCTATCTGGCGATTACTGTGTTGGCCCTTTGGCTGTCTGTGCGGAAATTACGCGTGAATATGAAACGCGGTTAAAGGAGGCTTACGAATGGACCTCAAAAAACGATTATGGCAGACAATTGCACGCGTTCGTTTACATGTAACGCTCGAGGGACTGTTCCGAAATATGCAAAGAGGATTGCTTTACGGCGTCCTTTTTGCTTGCATTATTTTGCTGGTATCCCGGCTGTTTGTTCTGCCTTACTATGCGAATGCAGCATTAGGTGCCGGCATCCTTGCCTTTGTTGCCATGCTTGCAAAGGCACTTGTCGATCGAACAACAAAACAGCAGGCACTGCATACGCTGGATGTCTATTATCCATATAATGAGCTCGTAACAGCCTTAACAAATGAGCAGGACGAAAATCCTCTCGTGCAGGCGCTATTACAGCGTGCATGGGACGGGAAAGATCAAGCATTCCAACGCTTTAAAAAACGCCCAAAGCAGCTGTTTTTACCTAAAACGATGGCGGTTACAGCTAGTTTCGCGGCTTTTCTGTTAGTGTTAGCGTTTTTCCCAGCCGCCACACAGCAGGAAGCAAAAACGGTGGAGGAGGAGCGGGCCATTACAAAGGACATGAAAGAGAAGCTGGATAAAATCCAAAAGAAGGAGCTTTCCGAACAGGCGAAAAAGGAACTGCAGGAATTGAAAAATAAGCTAAAGGAATCGGAAAATGCTGAGCAGGCATTGCGGGAACTCGTGAAAAAGCAGAAGGAATTAAAGCTTGAGGAAACGAAACTTCAGCAAAAGCAGGATGTCGCCAACGCTAACGGTGAGAGCCTCACAACGGCAGAAGCAAAACAATTAACCGAGCTTAAGGAGATCAATAAGGAGCTTGCTAAATCAGCAGGTACAGCCCAGAGCTCGTTAAGCAAGCTTGGAAAACCGGTAGATGTCAATCTGCAAAACACGATTGCCAATGCACTGAGTAATCCGCCATCAAATGCAGC
>DEQA01000323.1:0-2284 GCA_002359075.1 Planococcaceae bacterium UBA3378 | reverse complement strand
GCGGCTCTTCTCAAGGAAGCAGTCAAAGCGCTAACGGCTCAGGCAGCGGCAGCCAAGGCAGCAACGGATCAAACGGGCAAGGAAACGGCAGCGGCTCCGGCAATGGGTCAGGAAACGGGTCAGGAAATGGGCAAGGCAATGGTGCAGGAACTGGTTCCGGGTCCGGAAAAGGCCAGGGCGGTGGTCAAGGGGGTAGTGGTGCCGGTACAGGAACAGGAAACCGCAATTTACTGGCGATTCCTAAACGTATGGGCGGCTCAGGCAGCACAACGGTAGACGGCGGGAAGCTTGGAGAAGGAAAGCCGATTGAGGAAAAAGGCCCGGTCCCTGCCACAAAAGGGGAAATACGGCCATATGAAGAGGTTGTCGGCAGCTATAAAGACAGCTATATGGAGTCGACAGATCGTCTTTTGCTCCCGGATGACCTGCAGCAAATGGTCCAATCATACTTTACATCGATCGAATCGACTAATTAGGAGGAGTTCCATGGCATTTAGTGAACAGCAATATAAAGAAATGAGTGAAAGCTTTCATAACGTAAAGCAGGAAATACAGCAATTTATCGTCGGGCAGGAAGAAGCCGTAGAATTTACACTGTATGCTATTTTAGCAGACGGGCACGTGCTGCTGGAGGGATTGCCGGGGCTTGGGAAGACGATGCTCGTTCGGACGATCTCGGATGTACTGGATTTATCCTTTTCCCGGATTCAGTTTACACCGGATTTAATGCCGGCTGATATTACCGGAACAAGTATGATAGAACGTCTCGAAAATGGAAAACAGCAGTTTACCTTCCAAAAAGGGCCTGTTTTCAGTCAAATGGTGCTGGCGGACGAAATTAACCGGGCCACGCCGAAAACGCAAAGTGCGCTGCTTGAAGCAATGGGAGAGAAAACGGTGACGATTTTAGGGGATACAAAGCCGATGGAAAGGCCGTTTTTTGTACTCGCTACCCAAAACCCGATTGAAATGGAAGGGACATATCCACTGCCTGAAGCACAGCTGGACCGGTTTTTATGTAAAGTGCTGCTGCCGTATCCGAGCAAGCAGGAGCTGCTGACGATCATGAAGCGTACAACAGGGGCTGAGCCGGTCCGCCTATCAAAAGTGATGAATACAGACGAGCTTTGTACGGCACAGCAAATGGTAAAGGAAGTACTGATCGCGGATGATTTATTAGGCTATGCCATTCAAATTGTGACAGCCACAAATCCTTTCAGTGAGGATGCCTTTGAGGAAATCAAGCAATATGTCCAGTATGGCAGTGGTCCCAGGGGTGTGCAAAGCATTATTAAGCTCGCGAAGGCCAGAGCGCTTATACAGGGGCGTTTCCACGTATCGATCGCGGATATTAAAGCGATTGCCAAGCCGGTGCTTCGCCACCGGATGCTGCTGAATTATGAGGGGGAAGCTGCCGGGAAAGTACCGGATGATATGATTGATGTTATTTTACAGAAGGTACAGCAAGGGGTTGCACTATGACGAAGGCAGCACTGCTTCTACAGGATGACTGGCAAATAAAGCTCCGCCGTTTTTCACTGGCATCCCGCTCGAAGTTAAGAGGGCAGCATAAAGGCTCACACCGTTCACAGCGCTTCGGCACTTCAATGGATTTTAGTGATTTCAGGGAATATCATCCGGGCGACGATGTCCGGCAGGTCGATTGGAATGTTTTTGCCCGGACGGATAAATATTTTATCAAACGCTTTTTGGATGAGCAGGAGATGCGCGTTCATGTGCTCCTGGATGCGTCCAAATCGATGGCACAGCCTGAAAAATGGCGCTTTGCATGCCAGCTCGCTCTTGCGTTAGGGCTAACTGTCCTGCAACATGACGACCGCTTTTCCTTTTCCGTCGTAGCGGAGGAAAAAACACCGCCGTTTCGAAAAAAGGGTGCAATCTACCGGCAGGCATTAACCCGGCATATTTCTACATTGCCGGCTCCAGTGTTAAAGGATTCCTTTGCGAAACATGCCCTGCAAGCATTGCCGAAGGGCCAGACGATGCTCATCATTATTACGGATGGGCTGGAGCAGATATCAGAGTGGGAGACGGTCATTCGTAAATTGCCGCGCTTTGCAAAGGATATACGCATTATCTCGATTGCAACAGAACAGGAAAAGCATCCGGGGTTCTCAGGTGATATGGAGCTGCAGGATGCGGAAACCGAGACAAAAATCAATGTTTCGATGACGCCCGCCACGCTTGAAAAATATATGGAAAAAAGAGGCGCCCATGAAAAGGCATTTGAACTGCTTTGTGCTAAATACAATATTGCGACCAT
>DEQA01000165.1:4136-4900 GCA_002359075.1 Planococcaceae bacterium UBA3378 | reverse complement strand
AAAGTGGTGTTTGAAGGGAGAGCCATTGATGCCATTCAACAGTTTCCGAAAAATATGAATGTCTCTATTATCCTTTCGCTGGCAGGGATAGGACTGGAAAAAACGAGCGTATCCCTTATCGCTGATCCGACTATTGAAAAAAATATACACCAAGTGGAAGTGACAGGTGACTTTGGGGAAGCGGTATTTACGATTCAAAATAACCCGCTGCCCGAAAATCCAAAGACGAGCTATTTAGCTGCCATGAGTATACTCGGGACGCTGAAAAGATTAGATGGGAAGCTGAAGCTCGGTGGATGAGCAATACCCCAAAACATGAACCGAAAAATAGCAACAGTTCTGATGCTAGAGGAGTTGAACATATATACGCAAAAAAAGCCCTGTGCTGCCGCGTATTTTTTGGGGGAGATAAAGCCGATATGGTAGAAGGAAATGTATGAAAAGTATAAAATGAAATAGTGTTTTTAGAAAGATACTGCTGATTTTGTTGCGATAGCTGGGTTATACTATAATAATGATTTGATGGCTTTAAACCGTAAATCCATTATGGATGACTATATAAATACTCTACAGGAGAGCTTAATTTTAAAATTCGTGGATCAGTAAAATGCTGCATTCTACGTTGAGAGGATTTGAATACAAATGAAAGAAAATTTCTGGCAGGACTTACCGAAGCCGTTTTTCGTACTTGCACCAATGGAGGATGTAACGGATACTGTATTTCGTCATGTTGTTGCTGAAGCAGGCAGACCGGACGTGTTTTT
>DEQA01000165.1:2789-4008 GCA_002359075.1 Planococcaceae bacterium UBA3378 | reverse complement strand
AACTTCCGCAAAATGAGTATCGGTATGGCAGAGATGGGGTTCAAGGGGATAGATATCAATATGGGCTGCCCTGTGCCGAATGTCGCGCAGAGAGGAAAAGGTAGCGGTCTTATTCTTCGGCCGGACGTTGCTGCTGAGCTGATTCAAGCTGCAAAAGCAGGCGGGCTGCCTGTCAGCGTGAAAACAAGACTCGGCTATACAGATATAAACGAGTGGCAGGAATGGCTGACGCATATTTTAAAACAGGATATCGCGAACCTTTCCATTCATTTACGTACAAGAAAGGAAATGAGCGCTGTAGATGCCCATTGGGAGCTGATACCGGAGATTAAGGCGTTGCGTGACCGCATTGCACCGGATACACTGCTCACAATCAACGGGGATATTCCTGACCGCCAAACGGGTATGGAGCTTGCCATGAAATATGGTGTCGATGGTGTAATGATCGGACGCGGTATTTTCAAAAACCCGTTCGCCTTTGAAAAAGAGCCGAAAGAGCATAGCAGGAAGGAGTATCTGGACCTTCTGAGATTGCAGCTTGATCTTCATGATCACTATATAGAAGAATTACCGCGTTCTGTTACAGCACTTCACCGCTTCTTCAAAATATATGTGAAAGGATTCCGCGGTGCAGGCGAATTAAGAAATCAGTTGATGAATACAAGAACAACAGATGAAGTACGGGCATTGCTTGATAATTTTGAAGCAAACAATGAGGAATGATGCCGGACGGTAGAATAGTATAGCTAAAAAGCTTATTTTACTGTAAACGGATAGAAATAAATACGGCATGGAATGCACAGCTATATATGTGATCTACTATATTGTGAAACAGGTGCACCAGCATTAGGGTAGTGAAAAGAACGGATTTCCAATGAGGAGATTCGTTCTTTTTGTTATTTTAAGAGAGAGCAAAAACATTTTCAGGGGGAGCGGTAATATCAATTGTTTCGGGATGATTTATAATAGATATTATAAGTAGTCTTATTTATTGAAGCAGTATTAAAAATAACAGCAAGTTTAATACCTGTGCGTTTGTCTTGATATAAATAGGAAAAACCAAATAGATGAAAGGATGGATATCAATAATGAACGAGCAAGTAGTAGAATGGATTACACGTTTTCAAAATAAGAAGGATATCGAGGCTCTTGCACATTTAAAAGATTATTGCTGCGAAATGATTGAACCTTTAATTACGGAGTTTACTGAGAAATATGG
>DEQA01000165.1:0-2704 GCA_002359075.1 Planococcaceae bacterium UBA3378 | reverse complement strand
TATCGCTTTTATTTTATGCAAGTTTTAAAAAAAGCGGGTTATATAAATAGATAGTAGACTTGTGCTGGTAAAATACACACACCATAAAAAACTAGTTCGTTTTTTGAGCCTCTTCAATTCCACGCAGAAAGCAACCAGTTGTAGTGCAAAACCTACAACTGGCTGCATGAATCCTTTTTGTTCTGTTTTATAAATTAGATGATTCCTGCAATCCTTTTAGATGAGCTATAAATAATATCTTCTGCTAGATGAGTAAATACTTCACCAATAATTGAAGCGCCGATGTTTAGTAAGGCTTATTCAACATCCTGTTGAATTTTCGCTTTTAAGGGACAACCTTGAATCGTTAAGATAACATCAAGTGAAATATGAGTGCCTTCGATTTGTATATTGCGGACCATATTTAATGCAACGATGCTTTTATGAAGTTCCGGATCATCAATTTTCTCTAGTGCATGTAAAATGTTCGCATTTGTTAGCATGTAAGACACCTCCATACTATTTTAAGCCTTTGCCAAGTCCTTTTAAGAAGTGGATACCAAAGTTTAAGGCACGATTGACATCAGGATCTTTTAAAAGTTTCAGCAGCTTGAAGACACTGACTGTTTCGTCAGTGTCCGCGGCTTTATTTGCTTCATCTAAGCCGGTATTTATACTCTCGATAAGCTTTGCTGTTGTTTGTGGATCCATATCGGATAAAGCTCCGGCAGCGCCCATTAAGTTATTGATAATATTAGTAATAGGCTTACGATTCAGCTGTCCTAGTGCAATATGAGCGACTTCTTCTTTTGCTTCAAGCAGTTTTGCAGCTGCTTCCAGTGCACCAATATCATTTAATTCCGCCATTAATGTAAAGACTTGATTTACTGTATCCTCATTGTCAGAAAGCAGTTGTTTTAGGTTTTCTAACTTTTGTTCCTTTATTTGCTCTTCTGTTAATTGCTGTTTTTTGATCGTTCCAATTGGTACAGCCATGCTATCACTCCATTCCATCCATTGTTGTTAAGTGAACGTATCCAGGGCGATTCCATTTACGTTGTACTTCGACACCATTTTGTGGGTGGCGCTTTTTATACCGCGGGTTTGTTCTAGGAAGTGGTGTTTTTCCTTTCGCTTTCAATACTTCCACTCTCACCTTTGTTTGTTTGTATGCCGGTGTAGATGTATTAACGTCGCTGGCGGGACCTGTTAAGAAGTTGATAGCTGAATCTTTGCTGACAGAGTTCATCGGTAAGAATAGTTCATTGCCTTGCACACGGTCTGTTACGAGTGCTGGTAATTTTAATGCGCCGTACGGAGACACTAAACGCAGCAGTGCTCCATCTTCAATACCTCGTTCTTTTGCTAATTCTGGTGATACTTCAACGAAAATTTCAGGCACTTTCGATTGAATACCTTTAGATTTATTTGTCATATTTCCTTCATGGAAATGTTCAAGCATACGGCCATTGTTAATATGACAATCGTACTGTGCTTCAAATTCCACAGGTTTTATCCAATCATATAAAGCAAAGCGAGCTTTTTTATCAGGGAAGTTAAAACCGTCTTCATATAATAAAGGAGTATCTTTACCGTCAAGACTACCCCAACAGAAGCTGCCCCAATTTTCTAGTACATCATAGTTAGCTTGAGAGAAGATTGGAGAAAGGCTGGCCATTTCCGCAAAGATTTCACTTGGGTGACTGTAATTCCAATCTGCTCCCAGACGGCGAGCTACCGCCTGAAGAATTTCCCAATCCGCTTTTGATTCACCAAGAGTAGGTAAAACTTGGTACAAGCGCTGAACACGGCGTTCTGTATTAGTAAAAGTACCTTCTTTTTCAAGCGATGGTGCTGCTGGTAAAATGACATCTGCATATCGTGCTGTGCGCGATAGGAAACAATCCTGAACAACAAAAAAGTCTAATGATGAAAGAACTTGATCTACATGGTTGGCATTCGCATCTACAAGCGCCATATCTTCTCCGACTAAATACATCGCTTTCATTTTACCTTCCATAATCGCATCCAACATTTGCATATTTGTACGACCTGGTTGAGATGAAATTTTTACACCATATGCTTCTTCGAACTTGGCACGCTCTTTGTCATCTGTTACTTTTTGATAGCCTGGTAACAGATTCGGCAATGTCCCCATATCACAAGCACCCTGTACGTTATTATGACCGCGAAGAGGGTATGCCCCTGCCCCTGGACGACGATAGTTGCCTGTAGCTAAAAGAAGATTGGAGATCGCTGCTGATGTGTAGGAACCCCCTGTATTTTGCGTCACGCCCATACCCCAAAGAATACATGTGCCATCTGCATCACGAATCATTTCGGCAACATTGATCAAAGTTTCTTTGGAAATACCAGTCATTTCTTCCGCGTATTCAAGTGTGTAGGTTTCAAGGATCTCTTTAAAATCATCATAGAAATTCACATTTTCATGAATGAAGGCCTCGTCATGCCAGCCTTGGTCGATCATATATTTTGTTACGGCCATTAGCCAAACTTGGTCAGTGCCTTGTTTTGGACGCATAAAGATGTCAGAGCGCTCAGCCATTTCGTGCTTTCGAATATCGGCAACGATTAATTTTTGACCGTGCAGTTTATGGGCCCGTTTTACCCTAGTTGCCAGCACAGGGTGACCTTCTGCAGGGTTTGCCCCAACAATAATGACAAGTCCGGCTTTTGCAATATCCTTGATTGTTCCTGCATCTCC
>DEQA01000271.1 GCA_002359075.1 Planococcaceae bacterium UBA3378 | reverse complement strand
AAAAACACACCACCCTATTCGTGATGTGTCCGTTGATGCGTATCAATTGTATAATTCGCCTGGTTGACGGCCTGTTCGACGATTTGATTGAAACGATTTGTGCGGGTGTCATCCCGGGCGAGCAGGGAGGTGATTAGTCGCTGCTGAATATAAATTGTCTCATCATCGGCAGCCTGTACATCCTGTTCATCAAGCAGGTAGTAGTGACGATTTTGATTTTTATCGAACACTTCGTTGGCTGTTTCTTTGTTATTGCGAATAAGGACAAAATCAATCCAACGCATGAAATGCAGCCCCAAATAGTAGCTCAGAATAAATAGCCGATCTTGATCGTTTGGCCATTTATGCAGAAATTCAGGGATTTCAGCTGAGGCATTTACCTTTTCCATAAAATAAAAACTGTACTGATGGGAGAAATTTTTTTCTACTTTCGTGATAGTTACTCTTGGGTAGCGGCGGAGAAGCTTCCAGCAGTTCAGAACAGTTGCGAGTGCGTCCTCTCCGTTGTGAATCTTGGCAGTAAGCGGAGGAAGCTGAGCACTCCATTTCTGATAGAAATGTTCAAATTCCTGTAATTCATCCTCGGTTAAAGAAACTAAACAGTGCTGAACAGTTAACTTTTTCATCTTTCTCATTATCCATCCTCTATCATAGTTTAATGGTGAATAATATGTTAATTGAATAGTAAAAAAAATACAATAGGAAACATGCAATTTTCCTTAAAATAGAATAGTATAAAAAAAGACGAAAAAGGAAGGGCAGGGGATACTTTAGAATGAAAGGAACTATACCAGTATTTTTTATCGCATTGCTAGGTGCACTGATATTCAGCATCCTGCATTTTCCGGTTCCATGGCTGCTCGGTTCTATTTTTTCGGTACTGATTAGTCAATTTATCATACGGGGAGAGCTTTCATGGCCGCCCATTTTGCGCAATACCGGATTGATTATTGTAGGGGTGGCAATTGGCCAGCAATTCGATCTTTCTTTATTTGATGGCATGGGATTGCTATTTATCTATATGGCACTGCTAAATATAGGACTTATTGTTTTTGCTGTAATTTTAGCGGTTTGGACAACAAAATGGACAGGCATGTCTATAAAAACCTCACTGACAGGAAGCATTCCTGGAGGATTATCACAATTTGTTTTGTTTGCAGAAGAGGAAGAGGATATCGACCTGGCGATTGTGACGTTCTTTCATATTATTCGGGTAGTGGCTGTCGTACTTGTCATTCCGTTCATTGTATCAGGACATCTCGTGACTGGCGGAGGACAGGCAGATTCATTCAATCTATGGCTTATTCCCGTGTTTGGACTTGCTGCCTGCTCTGTATGGCTGGGGTTGAAAGTAAAGCTGCCGGTTGCGCATTTTTTGACGCCTGTTTTATTGATCATCGTCATACATACGCTTGGGCTGAAGGTACCGCCTGTTCCCGTATCGCTGCTTCATGTAGCCCAGCTGCTGATAGGAGCTTATATAGGGCTGCTTTTGAAGCCTCATATGATTCGTCTACCAAAAAAAGTGCTGATGGCAGGGGTGCTTAATACAGCAGCTTTCATCGTTGTAACCTATTTTGGCAGTTTAGCTGTCCAGTGGCTGCTCGGCTATTCTTTCGCCACAAGCTTTTTAAGTACAGCTCCGGGAGGACTTGACCAGATGGGGCTTCTTGCTGCTGCAGTAGGGGAGGATATTTCCGTTGTGACCGTATTTCAGTTATTCCGACTGCTGTTTATCTTTCTTGTCGTCCTTCCATTGCTGAAAATGGTAACGCGGAAAATGATGAAATCCTAGTCTGATGAAACTCCGGCCGATCTGTTTTCTTGTTATAAGTGAAGGAAGCAGCGGAATAATATGGAGTGAGGTGATCTTAAATGGAATCCTACGGTATTGAGGAATGTGATGTATGCTTTAATTTAATTGATACCACAAACCGACGGCAGTACGAATTTGTAGATTCCCGCAATGTGTGCTGCTTCATGTGCATCAGCTGCTATGAGCGGATGCTCGATATGTCAGAGGAACAGCTTGATCATTTTTTCCCGCCCCATATCCAACGGAAAATCATAACTAAATATGAAGGGATTCCTTTTATTAAATGGTTCAGCCGTATTCATTAAAGGATGAATGTAAATCAACGTAGCCCTTCTTATATGGCCAAGGCTGAGGTATATTGTTCGACATATTTTCAATGAAAAGTTGCCAAAAGATGAAGAGCTGTCTAGAAAGTTCCGACTTTCCGGGCGGTTTTTTCTTAGTCTTTGTGAAATTTGACCTATAAAGAGAAGAAAGGAAAAGACGCGTAACTAGGAGTATTAACGAGAATATTTTAACAAAATATGTTCAAATTATGCCACACCAAAATAATTAGTAACTTGTGTCATTTATAAGAAAAAAGTCTGCCCTATTGGAAGTTAAGGAACGGTTAGGTTATACTAGTGTGAGTGACTATATGAGGGAGTAATGAGAAAAGACAAAATGGAGAAGCAACCTTATTCGAAATTGTGGGCACAGGCAGTTAAAACAGGGATTATTAAGTCAAATCTAGTCCCGATGATAGCCGGCTTGATGCTTGCATTATATACGTATGAACTTAGTTTTATAGATAATATCAAGAATCTTATTTTAGCTTTTGTCGGTTCTGCAGCGATCATTGGGGCAGCGGGTTCCTTTAACAATGTGTATGACCGGGATATTGATGCGGTTATGACACGGACAAAAGTTCGTCCAACCGTAACAGGTGCGTTGAAGGTGAAAACTGTCTTGATCGTAGGGGT
>DEQA01000302.1 GCA_002359075.1 Planococcaceae bacterium UBA3378 | reverse complement strand
TGTCATGCCCTGAGTAGTTACTATTATTGAACATCCATTACATGTAAAGTAGCTTATGGAACTTTTCGATCCATAAGCTTTTTTCTTTGTATGTATTATCCGTACTCTTGGCATATAAAGGGCGACGGACATTGTTGCGGGTGTTACGCTATTGTGTATAACTAATTGTCAATAAAGAGTATATTTTTGTCTCAAGACCCGTGCTGCTTGCTTTTTTATGTAGTCGAGTGATTTCATATTCTCTTTTGTTCCATTAGCTATAAATTATTCTGCTATATGTTTTATTACCCAAGCGGAAGGGAATAAGCGGAATAGTGTATGGTCTATTTTCTTGAGAGGAGAGAAATTTGAAAGAGAGAAATTTGAAAAATCCAGTATTTTTAGTAGCGAGTATCTTTATATTACTATGTGTAATTATAGGGGCCGTTTCTCCGACCACTTTTGAGAAGGTCGCAACACAGCTCTTTTCCTTTACAACCGATTATTTTGGTTGGTTTTATTTATTATCGGTGTTCGTCATCGTTGTATTTTTAATTGCTTTAGCATTTTCAAAATACGGCACGATCCGATTAGGCGGGAAAGATGCCCGGCCGGAATTTAAGTTTCATTCCTGGATTGCTATGCTATTTTCGGCCGGTTTAGGGATTGGACTTGTCTTTTGGGGTGTAGCAGAACCGATGAGCCATTTCTTTCATACACCATTTAAAGGTGTAGAACCACAGTCAGCTGATGCAGCTAGATTAGCAATGGGCTATTCTTTCTTCCACTGGGGGGTAAGCCAGTGGTCTGTGTTTGCGATCATGGGACTGGTTATGGCCTTCATGCAATTTAATAAGAAAAAGGATTTATTGATGTCTACAGCATTAGAACCCGTTACAGGCACAAATCGAGCAGTAAAAAATACAATTGATATTCTTGCCGTCATTGCGACGGTGATGGGTGTAGCAACTTCAATTGGTCTTGGCGTACTGCAGACAAATGGAGGATTGCATGCTGCTTTTGGCACACCGATATCTATTTGGATACAACTGGGCATTATCGGTATCATGTTTGTAGGTTATATGGCGTCATCAACAACAGGCTTGCATACCGGAATTCGTATTTTAAGTAACATCAACATGTCTTTAGCTATATTGTTATTATTATTTGTTTTTGTAACAGGTCCTACTGTGTTTATTCTTGAAACCTTTACATTGGCAATTGGTGACTATATTACGCATTTTATCGAATATAGTTTACGATTGCAGCCATATGTAGGCGGTACATGGGTGAAGGATTGGACGATTTTCTACTGGGCATGGGCGATTGCCTGGTCTCCGTTTGTTGGAGCTTTCATAGCACGGGTTTCAAAAGGGCGCACCATCCGCGAATTCATCGTAGGTGTACTGATCATTCCGCCAATTTTTTCATGTTTCTGGATTGCGGTTTTTGGAGGCTCTGCCTTATATTTCGATTTGAATACCGGAACCAATATAGCAGAAGCAGTAAACAATGATTTGACTGTGGCTTTATTCCACATGTTTGATCAACTGCCATTTACAATGATTGCTTCGATTATCGGTCTCCTGCTTATTTTTACCTTCCTCATTACTTCAGCCGATTCGGCTACGTATATGATGGCAAGCATGACTTCCAATGGTTCTTTAAATCCAAGTAATTTGATGAAGGCAATGTGGGGAGTATTGATGGCTGCTATTGCGAGCGTCCTTCTTTTTACAGGCGGTTTGGATGCACTGCAAACAGCATCGCTTATTTCGGCACTGCCATTTACGATCATTGTGTTATTGTTGATCGTATCGTTTGTGAAGATGATTAAGCATGAAATGGTACCAATCTCGAAAAAGGACATTAAACGCCTGAAAAAAATGAGTGAATATATTAAAAACGAAAAGAAATAGTCATACACAGAGAAACAGACTGCAGAGCAGCTTTTGAGAGCGTATCTGCGGTCTTTTATATTTGATATTGGAGCAAAGTGATTTATCGAGAAAGGTATAATATTTTTATGCTGTCTTATTTATTACGTAAGAAAACCAGAAAAAAACTGCTCAAGGAATCTTCATTGATTCATTGAGCAGCATAACGGTTTTAGTGGAAAGCTTTTTCTACACGTTGCACAACTTCATCTGCAGAAAGTCCGTCTGCATCAATAACCGGACCATCTATAACAGGATCACTGATCCCCATTACATTCAGGTCTTGTCCTGTAATTACACAACAATCACATTTTTTTGCATCTTCTTCATTACGCAGTTGAATTACTTTGTAACCTTTCGCCTTTAAAGCTTCCTCCACGTTAGATAAAGATTCCTCAACACCGATAATTTGAGACATTCTTCTCCACCTCCTGTTAATAATATGTCATATCCCTTGGCTGTTTATTCACTTCCACCGTTATATTGTTTTCTTCCCATATTAGCCGAACATAAACATTTGAGGCAGCTCTATTTGTTTTTTACATGCAGGCAGGAAACAGCGGCTGTTTTGGTGAAAGCCTAAAAAGTAGAGGAAGCAGCCTCGTGCAAAAGAGAATGAGATTAAGCGTATAATGGTATTATTTCATCCGAAGGTCGGTTAGAAGGGGATTTGGCCATCAGTGAAAAAATAGAATAGCATTTAAAAGGGGAAAAGAGAAAATGAACAATCAATGGAATACTAATTTAAATGTTGCCCAGGTCCGTATTGCAAGACCAACAGATCAACTTGCAGAAATAGAGCGTTTTTACTGCGAAGGCTTAGGCCTTAAAAAAGTCGGATCGTTTGAAGGGCACCGGGGCTATAAAGGACTGATGGTTGGGCTGCCGGATACAGACTATCATCTGGAATTTACCGAGCACGAAAATGGGAGTCCGTGTCCAGCTCCTACAAAAGATAATCTACTTGTATTGTATATTCCTGATAAAGAGATAATCGAACATATGGCAGCAAAACTGCAGGATATGGGTTATCCGGAAGTTGATCCGGAAAATCCATACTGGGAAGAAAAGGGCGTTACCATTGAAGATCCGGATGGCTGGCG
>DEQA01000117.1:3267-6506 GCA_002359075.1 Planococcaceae bacterium UBA3378 | reverse complement strand
GTCGTAAAAGTAAACCGCGGCGAACGGACGGTAGAAATCGAATTAAAACCGGACATGGCACGGATGGCCCGGAAGAACGAGCTGCATTTCGAATTCAATAAAATCGAATTCAGCAATGCAGCAACGAAAGCACAGCTACAGCGTCTGCTTCGCGGTTTCGAGCGTTTGAAGGAAGGGCTGGCAGCAAACGCCAACCTTGAAAATATTCTGTTTGAGGACAAACCGGTCATTGCTGAACGCCGTAAAAATATCGAACTGGATTTCCACAATAACCTGAATGAATTTCAGCGGGCAGCTGTCGTTGGGGCTATGAGTGCAGAGGACTTGTATGTCATCCAGGGACCTCCGGGAACAGGGAAGACAACCGTTATTTCAGAGATTTGCTATCAAAACGCGAAGGCTGGACTGAAGACCTTAGTTGCCTCCCAGTCGAACCTGGCAGTAGACAATGCACTCAGCCGCCTGCTATCCAATAAGGATATCCGAATCCTGCGATACGGACGAACTGAGTCAATTGAAGAAGAAGGTAAAAAGTTCATTGAGGAAAATGTATCGGCATACTGGAAGGAACAGACGTATGAGGCAATCTCGGCAGAAGTGAGCGGGCATGCTGTAAAGGAACAAAAACTGCTCGAAGAAATTGAAGCAATGAAGGAGAAGATTGCTGCCTATGAAGCGGAGAAGCTGGAGCTGGAAAAACAGGTTGAGAAAAAACAACAGGCCCAAATCCGGCTTACAGAGCTGTATGAAACGATTACAGCGTTAAAAAAGCAGCTCGGTTCGTTGAAAAGAGAGCGGGAGGACACAGAGACAGCTTTAGAAAAACTACGTGGGAATATTGCTTCCTATGAAGCTGACATCGCCAAACTAGATGGGGAATTAGCTCCGTATGACAGCGAAGAGAACATAAAGATGCGGCTTGATGAAGCGACACAGCAATTTGACCAAGTCACGCAGGAGCTGGAGTTATCAGAGCTATTAGAGGAACAACAGCATTGTAGACAGCAACTGGCTGCTGTAGAGCAGAAACTCGGGGATCTAACAGGAGGAGCAGAGGAAATCGAAGCGCAGGCAGAGGAGATTACTGCCCTCAAGAAAGTATATGAGGTAGAAAGCTATCTTGAGGAGCGCGGGCTGCGCCGAAGCTTCGTGCTGGACCGCCTGCTCGTGTCACTTGATGAACGTCAGCAGCAGCTGGAGGCATATAAAGGAATTAAAGATATCGCTTCCCGTTTGGAAAAAGCGATCAACTATAGTGAAACAACACTCGGAATTTATGTAGACCAACTGCCGCTCCCGCCTCAACATACGTATTCCATTCATGAAGTAAGTGACTTCCTTTCAAAACTGAGCAGGGCATTCGCTGAGAAGAAAATTAATGGATCAAACGGTACGCGCTCTATTCAGGGGCTATATTTACGAAAAGCGTATATTAATGAACAATTGCATCGTTATAATGCGCTCATTCAAGATACGATCATTATTTTCGAACGATTAAAGGAAGCTTTGATTGCTGCGCTTAAAGAGCAACAGGGGGCAAACGAAACAGTCATCGAATCGCTGCGTGCCCAAATCCAAACATGGAAAGACAAGTTGTCAGTAACGTCGATGCATATTGACTCCTTATCGGTAAAAGAAGCAAGGCCCGTTGAGACATTGCGGTCGATTCGGCTTAACGCTGATAAAACGAAAAAGGAAATGGCCGATATCCTTACTATTATTACACGGATTACTGCAGAAAAAGCCAAAAAAACAGAAGCACTTCAGGTTGTAGTAAAAGAGCTTGAAAGCGGGGAAAAGCTTCTTGCTGAAACTCTTGCTGATTTAAAGGAAGTAAACAGCACAGGGCTTACGCTCGAAAAGGAAAAAGAAGAGCTGGAGACACTTGTAAAACAAAATCCTGAAGAGGCCATTGTCGACACAGAAAGAAAGCTTGCAGTATGCGAAGGGGAAATAAAGAAGCTACAAGAACGTATTCAGTTGCTCCCTGTTACGCAAAGCCTGCAAAACGAGTGGCAATCGATGCTTGAATCAGCGAATGAGCATGACCTGGATGAAATCCGTAAGCTTTATGTTAAGCATGCCAACGTAATTGGAACGACTTGTGTCGCTTCTGCCAACCGTGAGTTTATGGACAACTACCCGACATTTGATGTAGTCATTATTGATGAGGTCTCAAAGGCAACACCGCCAGAGCTGCTATTGCCAATGCTGAAAGGGGCGAAGATCATCCTTGTTGGTGACCACCATCAGCTTCCTCCGCTGATCGGGGATGAAACGTTTGAAGAGACACTTGAGCAAGTAGTAAAGGAAAGCGATACATTTGAGCAAAAACGTGAGCTTGAAAAATTGCTTGAAGAATCTCTATTTGAACGGTTATATAAAAACCTGCCAAGAGCAAACAAAACCATGCTGGCAATCCAGTACCGTATGCATGAAAACATTATGCAAACCATTGCGCCATTTTACAAAAATGAAAGCGATGAACTTAAATGCGGTCTGCCGGATTCCGATTCGCTCCGCAACCATCAGCTGGTAACACCTCATTTCGATTTGGCTCATCATCTTCTTTGGTTTGATGTACCAAACGAACAGCGCTATTTCGAACAGCGCATGAAGGAGGGCTCGAGTCTATACAACGAAGCAGAGCTTGCTATTATCAAAAAGCTTTTATTGGAAATGAACGAAGCGACAGAGAAAGCAAAATTAGAGGGACGCATACCGGCAGATACGTTAAAATCAGTTGGTGTGATCAGCTTCTACGCAGAACAGGTGAAGCGCATTAACCGCCTGGTAGAACAGGAAATCAGTATTCCCCATCTTCATATCCGCACCGGCTCGGTCGATAAGTTCCAAGGTATGGAGATGGATATTATTCTTGTATCCATGGTACGTAATAATGGTGGTAACGGGGAAATCGGATTTGCGAAGGACTACCGGCGCCTGAATGTGGCGCTTTCACGTGCACGAGAACTGCTGGCACTGGTCGGTAGTACAGAAATGTTTGCGAAAAAGCCGAAAAAACCGCAAGTACGTGATATGTATAATCATGTTTTAGAGACAGTGAAAGCACAGGAAGGCTACCGTGCATTTAAGGAGGCATAATTGATGGAACTTTCAACATTGCAACGGCAGCTGGCAGGCCAAATCACACAGATGGACGGCGCCAAGATTGTCCATGAAATGAGCTTTTGCATTCCCGTCCACTCCTTTAAGGTGACATATCATCCTGTTTTGAA
>DEQA01000117.1:0-3241 GCA_002359075.1 Planococcaceae bacterium UBA3378 | reverse complement strand
ACACCAATGGATATTTTAATGAAAATGATGCTTATTTCATTCCAGACCGGTGTGTTTAAAGACGGGGAAGCGCTCGCTGACGTCCTGCTTGTAGAGCCGCTTTTCATAAATGACCTGTTAAATAAGATGAAAAAAACGGAGCTTGTAGAAAAGGAAGAAACTCTCCGTCTGACCCAAAAAGGTGAAAAACAGCTGGCAGAAGGTGTATATGAAGAGGACCTTGATGCAGTGAGTGATATTTTGCAATATAGTCCGCTTCACCGTAAATTCCTTTCAGGCGATATTGAAGAGGTACTCGAATTTGATGAGTTTCCTGAAGAGCTTTCTTATGCTGCCGGCCTTGAAGTGGAGGATCTGGAGGAAGAGCAGATGATTGAAGTGCTAAGTGGCATGCAGGAAGAGGACGATGAGATGAAAACCTATGTGACATCCGTCCTTTCGAGTGAAGAAATCCAAATCAATGATGTGCCATGTCTAGCCTATATCCTCCACGATACGAAAACAGATATGTTAGTTGCCCGGGTGTATAATACGCTAACAAAAGAATGGGATGCGGATTTAGAGGAAGTGCTGCATACAAATGAACGTCCAAATTGGAAGAAACAGTATTTATCGGAATGAAATATAATGAGGGAATCCGAATAAGCCGTTTTTAAATACTTTTTAGGTGAGACCTTATAATGGAAAAGTTAACCTTGCAGTTTTGCAAGGTCTTTTCTTTTGAGTAAATATGTTGTTTTAAGTATGGAATTATCAATAAAAGCCGAATGAGCTGACCTCGTTTTTCCTACAGCTGTCTTTCTCTAAAACTTAAGGATTCTTAAGAATTTTTGCCCTTTTTTCTTCAGGTTTGAATTTTAAAGTGTAACTATAAATTCAAACTATCGGAGTGTACACACTATGAAAAGCATGTCTTTTTTATTTCAGTATATAACAAATCCAAGAAACGTTGGCGCCATAATACCGAGCTCAAGGTTTCTCGGAAATAAAATGACAGAAGGAATTGACTTTGAGAGGGCAAAATATATTGTTGAATACGGTCCAGGTACAGGAGTGTTCACCGAAATATTAATTAAAAAGCGAAATCCACGGACAATGATTATAGCTATAGAAAACAATAAAGAATTTTATTTATTGTTGAAACAGAAATTTAAAGAGGAAAACAATTTCATTCTTATTTATGGATCGGCTGAAAATGCAGACCGATTATTAAAAAGTCATCATATACCTTATGCAGACTATGTTGTCTCAGGTCTCCCATTTGCAAGTTTGCCAAAACAAGTTTCCTCCAATATTTTAATAAGTACTACTTCGCTTTTAAAACGGGACGGAAAATTTATTACTTTCCAATATACTAAGTTGAAATATGTATTCTTTGAACAGTTTTTTACCAAAATAGAAATACAAAGAGAATATAGAAATTTGCCGCCAGCTTACGTTTTAAGCTGTTCGATGCCAAAAGAACATGGGGAGGACGATTATGCATAGCAAAATTCTTATTGTTGATGATGATAAAGAGATCAGAAATTTAATTTCTATTTATCTGAAGAATGAAGAAATGGAAACCTACGAGGTTGAAGGTGCGACGAAAGCTTTAAAACTGCTGGAAGAAAAGGAATTTGATCTCGTTATTTTAGATATTATGATGCCTGATATGGATGGGATTGAAGCATGTATAAAGATTAGGCAAGAACGAAATATGCCTATTATTATGCTTTCAGCCAAATCTGAGGATATTGATAAAATCCAAGGATTGGCTTCCGGAGCGGATGATTATTTATCAAAACCGTTTAATCCATTGGAGTTAATCGCCAGAGTCAAATCGCAATTAAGAAGATATAAAAAGTACAATAGAGATACAGACACTAATAGAAGTGTTCTTGAAATTGGTGATTTGACGGTGAATACAGATACGCGGCAAGTATGGGTAAGGGGAGAAGAAGTGAGACTTACCCCAAAAGAATTCGATATCTTGGAACTTCTCGCCCGGAACAAGGGGATTGTCCTTAGTGTTCAAAAAATATATGAAGCAGTATGGAAGGAAGACTTTTTCAAATCGGACAATACAGTCATGGTTCACATCACAAAAATTAGAGAGAAAATAGAAGAAGATTCTAAAAACCCTATTTACATAAAAACCATCTGGGGGACTGGATACAAAATATGAAGAGGTTTGGAAACAGGCTGATAGTAAAGCTTCTTGGTGCGATAGCAATTAGTTTTGTTGTTTCATTTTGTATGATGATCCTGATTACGTTAATTTACGTGTATCTAAATAAGAAAAATTTCGTGCTGGAGCCTAGTTTATTAACTAGTTATTTAATAATATTTCTTCAGTATGCCATAGCGATCTCTGCTTTTATTACAGTTTTTTTATTACTGGTCCGAAAAAAAATAATGTATTTGAAGCTCATTTCTGAAAGTGTTCACCAAATTGCTAATGGAAAACTTGGCCTGACCATTAAACTGGAGAGCAGGGACGAATTGACTCAGCTAGCGCAAAATATCAATTATATGTCCAAGGAATTGGAAGATAAGTTTGAGCATGAAAGGCAATTGGAACGAGTGAAAAATGAGCTTATAACAAATGTCTCTCATGATTTAAGAACACCCTTAACATCTATTATCGGGTATTTGGATTTATTAAAAAAAGAGCAATACGTTAATAAAGCGCAATATCAGGAATATGTCGAAACGATCTATTCCAAATCATACAGACTGAAGTATCTAATCGATGAACTGTTTGAATATACTCATTTATCGAGCCCGGATGTTAAGTTGCATCTTAATGAATTGGACATGTCGGCCTTATTGGAACAAATAGTCGGAGAATATATCCCTATTTTTGAAAAGGAACAAATACATGTTGAAAAGACCATTACGGAAGAAACTGTCCCGGTCTTAATAGATATAGAAAAGATGGTACGTGTCTATGATAATCTCTTTACGAATGCGATAAAATACAGCATTAAACCATCTGAATTATTCATCAGCCTGGACATCAACGGAGACAAAGCAATCTTGAAAGTTTCTAACAGAGCCGAGAATTTCCCTGTGAATGAGGTAAACAAATTGTTCGAACGATTTTTCAGAGGAGATAAGGCAAGGAACGGCCATCAAGGAACAGGACTTGGACTTGCTATTTCCCAAAAAATTGTTGAACTTCATGGTGGCATAATTTATGCAAAGTATGAGGACGGTTGGATGAGCTTTATTATTGGTAACTACTCAGCCCCTGTTT
>DEQA01000232.1:1919-5324 GCA_002359075.1 Planococcaceae bacterium UBA3378 | reverse complement strand
TATCCCCTTTCTCAACACCTGTACCGTTATCGGTCAGCCCGTATGTAGCGGCGGGCTCGCGCAGGCCGGTCCATACGGCTATACCAATTAACATGACAATAATTGCTACTCCACCCCATTTTTTCAAATAAAAACACCTCCACCGCTAGCATAGCACAAGGTGAAGGTGTAGTTGTGAGGTTTACGTGAACATTATTTTACTGCTTGTACCGCACAGCATATTGCATATTTCACATGCTCATATGTCAGCCCGCCCTGGATGAAGGCTGTGTACGGCGGACGGATCGGGCCGTCAGCTGTCAATTCAATGCTTGAGCCTTGAACAAATGTGCCGGCAGCCATGATGACATCATCCTCATAGCCCGGCATATAGGCAGGCTCTGGTGCAAAGTGTGCATTAATAGGGGAAGCAGCTTGGATTTGGCGGCAGAAAGCGACCATTTGTTCAGCTGTCTGGAACGATACCGATTGAATGAGGTCCGTACGCTCGTCTGCATAGTGAGGAGATGTGATCATGCCGATTTCCTCGAGCATAGCTGATGTAAAAATCGCCCCTTTTAACGCTTGTGCTACTGTATGAGGAGCCATAAAGAAGCCTTGATAGAAATCTGCCAATGTATTTAGTGATGCCCCCGCTTCTGCTCCAATGCCCGGGGACGTCATACGATAAGCACATTTTTCCACCAAATCTGCACGGCCGGCAATATATCCCCCGATTTTCGCCAGTCCGCCGCCCGGATTTTTAATAAGCGAGCCCGCCATTAAATCGGCCCCTACTTCCGTCGGCTCCATTGCCTCCACAAATTCCCCGTAGCAATTATCAACGAAAATAACGGCATGCGGCGCAATGCTGCGAATTTGTTTTACCATTTCAGCAATTTGGGACACGGTGAAGGAAGGCCGTGTTGCATAGCCCTTTGAACGCTGGATGGCGACCATTTTCGTTTGTTCATTCACTGCCTGTTTAACGCCGTTCCAGTCAATTTCTTTATTATCCAGTAAATCCACATGGCTGTAATGAATACCAAAATCCTTCAGGGAGCCTGTATCCTGCTCACCGCCATCTACAATTGACTGTAACGTATCGTACGGTTTGCCGGTAATATAGACAAGCTGATCTCCGGGACGCAGCACCCCGAATAAACTTAGTGTAATGGCATGCGTACCCGAAATAATTTGCGGGCGGACAATGGCTGCCTCTGCTCCGAACACTTCAGCATACACACGTTCAAGATTATCTCGCCCTTCATCGTCATATCCATAGCCGCTTGATGGATGCAGGTGATAATCACTTACCTGGTGCTTACGGAATGCCGCCAACACCTTTTGCTGGTTGAAGAATGCCATATCGTCTACCTTTTTATGATAAGGAAGAATACGCTCCTCCACTTTTTTGGCCATTGCCAATGTATCGTTTGTTATGCTGGTCTGAAATGCCATGATGATTCTCCTATCTTTTATACTCCTCTACCATCTTATCAATTCGAAAAGATGCGTCAACTATTTCATATTGCCGAGTTCGTGAAAACCTGCTATTCTCAAGGTTCAGAGATTGTTTAGGAGGCTTTTTTAGTGGCTTGGACTTTTTTTAGTGTTATTGGGACCGTAGCATTTGCTTTATCCGGTGCCATCATTGCAATGGAAGAGGAATACGACCTGTTTGGCGTTTATATATTGGGGATTGTCACCGCTTTTGGCGGCGGGGCTATCCGGAATGTATTAATCGGTTTGCCTGTTACAACATTATGGGACCAGGAACTGCTGTTTCAGATTACAATGGTCGCCATTTTATTGTTCTTCCTTATGCCCCATCATCTCATTAAGCATTGGAACCGCTGGGGAAATATTACGGATGCCATTGGATTGGCCGCTTTTTCTATTCAGGGGGCAATGCACGCAGTGAGATTGGAGCTGCCGCTGGGTGCGGTTGTTGTGGCGGCTCTCTTAACAGGTTGCGGAGGAGGCATGATCCGTGATTTGCTTGCCGGAAGAAAACCGCTCGTACTGCGGGATGAAATTTACGCATTATGGGCAGCCATTGCAGGATTGATCATCGGTCTGCAGCTTATGACAAATGACTGGCTGTTATATGTTTTATTCGCCGGAATCATTTTCTTCCGTTATATATCCTACTCGCGGAAATGGCAGCTGCCCCGTAAAAAGCTGTATATCGAAAAGTAAGAGAAGCAGCTGCCATAAAGAGAAAAGGATATCTTCTTCATCTATTCAATAGGAAAAGGCACAGCAAAATACTGTGCCTTCTGTCATATTATTTAAACTCCAATTCTCCGTCGTACGCCATCATACCGCCTTCTAGATTCGTCACATCAAAGCCCTGCTCCTCTAGATATTCGCATGCATTGGCACTGCGTACGCCGCCTTTACACACAACGATATATGCTTGTGACTTGTCCAGCTCTTCTGCGCGTGCCGGAATGTCACCAAGTGGAATATGCTTTGCGCCAGGGATCGTGCCCTGCTCTACCTCGAAATCCTCACGTACATCGATTACATTCAAATCTTCATTTGCGTCCAGTAGATTCAATAACTCATCTGTTGTCATTGATTTCATACGATCGCCTCCTCTATCTGCATTCCTAGTCATTATACGGGATACGGGAGGAGGTTGCCAGTAGCGGGATGAAATTACTGTTCTTCTGCATTTAGGATTACTTGTTTTGCAGGGGCAAATGTAGAGATGGCATGTTTATAGATGAGATTCTGCTTACCCTCTGATTCCAACAATACGGTAAAATTATCATATGATTTAATAAGGCCTTTGAGTTGGAAGCCATTCAAAAGGAAAACTGTTACGAAAACATTGTTTTTTCTCAAATGATTTAAAAATGTGTCCTGTAAATTCATTGATTTCACGAGAGCTCCCCCTGATCATTATATTTCTATAACTGTACTATTCGGCATTAATATAGAAAACCCTTCAAATTAAAGAAAAAACTAGAAAAACTTTTTTACTTCCTCTATATTTCCTGTCACCCAGTTGACATCCATCTTGTTGCGGAAATATGTGAGCTGGCGCTTTGCATAGCGTCTGGAGTTCTGTTTGATCGCCTCTACTGCTTCCTCTAACGTAGATCTTCCATCAAAATAGGCAAACAGCTCCTTATAGCCGATCGCTTTTACTGCCTGCGTATCACGGATGCCCTCATCGTAAAGTTTTTTTGCCTCCTGAAGCAAACCTTTTTCCATCATGATGTCTACACGTAAATTAATGCGTTCGTATAGTTTTTCCCGGTCCATATCCAAACCGAGGATTAAATGATGATACAACGGGACATCCCCGCGGTTATGCTCTTCATTTGCCTTTGACGTACCGCTGAGCTCTACCATTTCCAATGCGCGGATGACACGGCGCGTATTGTTGGGATGGATCGTTTCGGCTGTCTT
>DEQA01000232.1:1654-1848 GCA_002359075.1 Planococcaceae bacterium UBA3378 | reverse complement strand
TAGTATGCTTTCCGGGCCTCTTCATCGATTTCTTCTTTCGTAAATTGGAAATCATAGAGAACCGACTGCACATAAAGCCCTGTACCGCCAACGATAATCGGCAGCTTGCCCCGTTTTGCTATTTCTTCAATTTTAGCCCGTACAAGCTGTTGATATTCAGCAACTGAAAAATTTTCTGTCGGCTCCTTTATATC
>DEQA01000232.1:0-1561 GCA_002359075.1 Planococcaceae bacterium UBA3378 | reverse complement strand
TTTGTATACTTGCATGGCATCGCCGTTTATAATTTCTCCATCCAGTAAAGACGCCAGCTGAATGCTTAATGCCGTCTTGCCGGATGCTGTAGGACCGATGATGGCCACTACGTCATATTGTTTGTTCATGTTTCAACCACCGTATAATGACATCGTAAACTTGTTCTTTATTTGTTTCATTTAAAATCTCATGGCGCAGACCTTCAAATATATGGACGCATACATTTTCTAGTCCAGCCTCCCGCAGCTGTTCTGCAGCCTTGAAAACGCCCTTGCTGTAGTCACCAACCGGGTCAGCGCTGCCGCTGATGAGCAAGACCGGCAGATCATGGCGAATTCTCGCATTTTCCGACGGTTTTCCGACTAGCTGAATCCCATATGTCAGGTCTGCAAAAAATTGATTTGTCGGCGTAAAGCCGCATTTCGGATCTTCAATATAGTCCTGCACAGCACCTGGATCACGGCTTAACCAATCGTAGGCTGTATTGGGATGCAAAATCGATTTATTGAAGCTGCCAAAGCTCATTTCCGACATGAATTCACTTGGTGCTTGTTTTCCCTTTGTCCATGCCAGCATATTCGCTACCCTATTTCCGACTTGATGCATCGGTGTAGCGCTGCCTGTACCGCATAAAATCAGCGCCTGGATTGTGGAGCTGAAAAGCTGGGCATAGCGCCGCGCGATAAACGAGCCCATGGAATGGCCAAATAAAATCATCGGCGGCAGTTCGCGGCCTTTTCGAATGAGCTGCGTGACTTCAAACACATCTTTTACTACACGATCAAATCCTTTTTTTTCACCGAAAAATCCGAGCTGGCCACCTCGGTCAACTGTTTTTCCGTGGCCGCGATGGTCATGCAAAGATACAAAATAGCCCATTTCCGCTAATACCTCTGCATAAGTATCATATCGTCCACAATGCTCAGCCATGCCATGCAAGATATGGACATGTCCGCGTACAGGTGTACGTTTAGGCTCATAGATAGCGGCAAACACTTCCTGACCGTCACTCATTTTAAAAAACTCTTCACGTCTCGCCATTTATATCCTCCTTTTACATGACACGTTTAAACATTTTTTCTACTTCATATGTGGAAAAATGGATAAGCACCGGTCGTCCGTGCGGGCATGTAAACGGATTATCCGCTGCCCGTAAATCGTCCAGCAGACGGACCATTTGTTCCTTCGTCAAATAATAGTTCGCCTTGATGGATTTTTTACAGCTCATCATGATGGCAGCTTCTTCCCGCAGCTTTTTCACGTCCGCTTTTTTCGTTTCCAATACCTGCTCGATTAATTCTTCAATAATTTCTTGTTCAAAGCCTTTCGGGAACCATGTTGGATGTTCTCTTACAATAAAAGAACCATACCCAAATTCCTCTAAAAACACACCTACCTGCTCGAGCACGTGCGCATGCTCCTTTAAAACGAGCGCCTCATCTGCAGCATAGTGGAAGGTCAGCGGCAGTAACAAAGCCTGCCGTTCATTGGCATTTACTTCGCCTACCTTTTCACGGAAGTACTCGTACTTGATCCGCTCCTGGGCTGCATGCTGATCAA
>DEQA01000174.1 GCA_002359075.1 Planococcaceae bacterium UBA3378 | reverse complement strand
GCAGATGAGCTTTTCGGCCAAAAGGGCTTTGATGGCACAAGTACAAACGATATTCTCGAAAAAGTTGGGATTGCAAGGGGAACATTGTATCATCATTTCAAAGCAAAGGAGGATATTATGGATGCGCTGATTGAGCGGTATAGCGACCGCCTTTTGAGTGCAGCGCAGGAAATTGCCTTGGATAAGAGCATACCTGTAATCAGCCGCATTATCCGTGTTGTAATGGCCATGAATCTAAGTGGCGGAAGCAGCGCAGAAATTATGGAGCACATTCACAAGCCGCAGAATGCACTTATGCATCAAAAAATACAAAAAGTCATCATCAACGGTCTGACGCCAATACTATCGGAAATTATTCGTGAAGGCATTGAGCAAGAACTATTCAGCACGCCGCACCCTTATGAATGCATGGAAATGGTTGTGACATATGCAAACACCATTTTTAATGATGATCTAGTTCAAATGACAAGCGAAGAGCGTAATACACGCATACAGGCGTTTGTTTTCAATATAGAAAGATTGCTTCATGTTGAGAGCGGAAGTCTTCTGTCGACAATACAGATTTTTAGTATCGATGAATAATTCGAGAAATTTCTTCTTTTATAAGGGGTTTGTTAATATATGCACATTCAACAAATATTTCTAGTGTAGAGTCAGTTCATAAGTTTGAAAATAGGGGTGACTTATGTATTTCAGAATAATTGGCCATGACATGTTAAAGAGTAAAGCAATTACATTGACTACTACGGTATTCGTCGTTGTTGCAGCTATGCTTGTTTCACTTGCAGCGATACTCACCGTCAATCTTTCGGGCGCGTTGGATACGCTGATGACAAAAGCTAAAACTCCGCATTTCATGCAGATGCATTCGGGTGAAATTAATGCGGCAAGGCTTACAGCTTTTGCGAAGCAGAATAGCAATGTCGATGAGTTTCAGATAAGTGAATTTCTTAATATAGAAGGTGCGCACATTGTATTAGGCAAAGATTCACTTGCTGACAGTGGCCAGGATAACGGTTTCAGCACACAGGGCAAAAAATTCGATTATCTACTTGATCTTGACGGAAACATCATCAACGCATCCGACGGCGAGCTTTATGTTCCTATAAATTATATGAGGGATAACATAACAAAAATCGGCGATAAAGCGGCAATCAACGGGAAGGAATTCACTGTTGCAGGATTCCTCCGCGATTCCCAGATGAATTCCACTCTCTCCACATCAAAACGGTTTCTTGTCAGTAAAAATGATTATGAGGAAATGAAAAACTACGGAAGTATGGAATATCTGATTGAGTTCAGGTTAACAGATTTTTCTGCGCTAGGTGAATTTGAAAATGCTTATGCTTCAGCAGGGCTTGAAGCGAACGGCCCAACGGTCACATATCCACTTTTCAAAATGATGAATGGCATTTCCGACGGCATGATGATTGCGGTCATCCTTCTTATAAGCGCCCTTATCGTTGCTATTGCATTTATGTGTATCCGTTTTACGCTCCTTGCGAAAATCGAGGATGACTACCGGGAAATTGGCGTTATGAAGGCAATCGGGCTACGTATTTCCGACATCAAAAAGATTTATCTTGCGAAATATGCAGCGATTGCTGTAGCAGGAAGTGTTGTCGGTTTTGGACTTTCGCTTGTATTCAAACGTATCCTGCTTGAAAATATCCGTCTTTATATGGGTGAAAGCGAAAATTCCTCTGTTGCCATTCTGTTTGGCATCCTCGGCATACTAATTTTGCTATTTGCTATTATTTCTTATGTAAGCGGAGTATTGAAACGGTTTCGGAAAATATCCGTTGCAGAAGCGCTACGCTTTGGTACTTCACAGGAAAAAGGCACGACTGTAAATCAATTTCGACTGGATAGAAACAAACTACTTAACACGAATGTGTTTCTTGGTATGAAAGATGTGCTCACAAGAAAAAGACTTTATGCCACAATGCTTGCGGTGTTGGTCATCTCCTCATTTATTATGATTGTCCCCCAGAATCTGTACAACACGATCTCATCAAAAAGCTTCACTAGATACATGGGTGTTGGTCATTACGATATGCGTATTGATATTCAGCAGACAGATAGTATGTCTGAAAAAACCGATGAAATATTAAAGGTAATGAAAAACGACTCCAGCATTTCAACCTATACAACCCTTACTACCAAAACCTTTAAACTAAAAACGGAGGAGGGAACAGAGGAAAATATTAAAATTGAGCTCGGTGATCATTCTATATTTCCTATTGAATATACAAAAGGGAGGGCACCTGCTAAAGAAGACGAAATTGCGCTTTCGACTATCAATGCCGAAGAGATGAACAAAAGTGTCGGCGAAATCATGACGCTGGTGATTGAAGGGAAGGAAAAAGATTTCCTTGTAAGCGGAATATACTCTGATATTACCAACGGCGGCAAAACGGCAAAGGCTGTATTTACCGATGATTCGGCAGTCATTATATGGAGCATTATCTGTGCTGAACTTTCAGATGCCTCTCTTATTCAAAGTAAGGTATCGGAATATAGGGACCGCTTTGGTTTTGCAAAAATTTCAGGCATTGATCAATTTGTTAAGCAAACATTTGGCTCAACGATAAAATCCATTAAAAAGGTCTCCTATGCTGCATGTGCCGTTGCGCTCCTTATAACGGGTCTAGTTACACTATTATTTATGAAAATGCTTGTCGCAAAGGATAGAGCTTCTATTGCTGTAATGAAAGCATTAGGATTTACAAAATCGGATATAAAGGCGCAGTACATTTGGCGGTCAATATTCGTTCTAGTTATTGGAATTGTTATCGGCACGCTTCTGGCAAATACTCTGGGAGAGGCGCTTACGGGTATGGTTATTTCCTCATTTGGAGCAGCTTCGTTTACGTTTACGGTCAATCCGCTTTCGGCTTACTTTCTTTGTCCCCTGTTGATGGGGTGTGCAGTACTTATCGCGGCAATAAAAGGGATATCGGGCGTGGGACAAATAAAAATTTCCGAAAATATAAAGGGGTAGGCATATGAAAAAGGTTATTATTGGCCATCACATAGTAAAATCTTTCGGTGAAGGGGATGAACAGCGTAATGTGCTTGATGGGGTAGAACTTGAAATAAATGAGGGTGAGTTCATTGCGGTTATGGGTCCCTCGGGATCGGGAAAGTCTACCCTAATGTTTGCGCTAAGCGGCATGGAACGCTTGGATAGCGGAAAGGTGGTATTTAATGGCGGGGATTTATCATTGGCCGGAGAAAATGAGCTTTCAGACATACGTAGAACAAAAATGGGATTTGTATTTCAACAGCCGACCATGCTAAGTAACCTGAATATTATAGATAATATCATTTTACCTTCCATGCGTGACAATAGAAAAAACGCCGCAAAAATTGCAGAGAAGGCAAGAGCGCTTATGAAAAGAGTAGGAATAGAGGGACTTGAAAAGCGTAATATTACACAGGTCTCGGGAGGTCAACTACAGCGAGCAGGGATATGCCGAGCTCTTATGAATAATCCGAAAATCATTTTTGGGGATGAGCCGACAGGTGCACTGAACTCAAAAGCTGCACAGGAGGTTATGGATATATTCTCTGAAATCAACGCAGAAGGCACGGCAGTCATGCTTGTAACCCACGATGCAAAGATTGCGGCACGGACGGAACGTATACTGTTTATGCGGGATGGAAAAATAATAAGCGAGATGAAGCTTCCAAAGTTCGATGGAATGAATATGGATAAGCGGGTTGCAAAAGTAACAGCGGAAATGAGAGAAATAGGAATATAATCTGTTATGCCCTTTTACGAATGAGCACGTCTCAGCATCTGACCCTCCACTAGATGCTGCACTCTTCGGTTTACCTGCTTTATCTTTCAAGTGAAGTGGGTATTTTTGGTATCTTTGAGGAGAAAGAGAAGGATAGAAAGCCTGATGCTAAAAAATAGTATCAGGCTTTTTAAATATAATCTAGAGAAACTAAATGGTAAAATATGTTTTTGGAGTGAAGAATCAAATGTGGAGGAATACATAATGAAAATAAAACCAACAGAGGAAGTCCTGAAAGCATGGATGGAAAGTTATGTTCTGGAAAAGGACCTGTTTTTCTTTGCAAAAGAACAGCTTCAACATAAAATCGATCTTTCAGATGTTCTTGTAATGCCGATAGATGAATTTTATAATCACAGCACTTACGGACAATTGCAGTATGTGAATAGTTATGAATACTGGAATGTAAAAAAGGCTGATTATGTGATTATTGCAGAAAAAGAATGGATTGAAAGAATTCCGATAGAGGAAAAACAATTTCTCTTAAATATACAGGCAGGATGTGAAAGAGGACTCGTAGTACCTGCTTCCTTTATCTATGATCTGAACAAAATTCCTTCAAGCTATGTGATGGATGAATATGTTGTCCTTCAACGCTCTATGTGGGAAGCAATGGATGATTGTTGCAAGGAACAACTGCTTACAACGATGGTTTATGAATGGTGGGATCAAGGAGAATGTGAGAAGGCCCCTGAGTTTTTACCTAGCTTTCTAAAGCCGTTTGCCAATACATTTGGTACTGTTCAAGGGGCAAACTGCTTGGCCGCTGTTCTGTTTGCTATTTCCCGGGGGAAGCAACGATGGTTTATTAATGAATGGATTCATCAAAAAACATTTTTAGAAAAATTAAAGCAGTATCATTATGAGAAGCATTTAAGTGATGAGCTAGAGCAGGGAGACATTGTAGTTTGGCAGGATAAAAGTTTAACAATTCAACATGCAGCCTATTATATCGGAGACGGACTATACTTCAATAAGCATGGACAAACGATGTTCAATCCGTGGAAGATTCTTTCGGAAGAGCAGCTTTATAAAGAGTGGAGGCATTTAGATGTTGTGAAATATAGGAAAAAATCATAAATATTCAAGAGACAGAAA
>DEQA01000064.1:480-4810 GCA_002359075.1 Planococcaceae bacterium UBA3378 | reverse complement strand
TATAGAGCCTTTTTGATTACAGGAATGCCGGGGTGCTGATCATTGAAAATCCCTAGTTCGTGTGCCCGATACCCGGTTACATAGATGGTCTTCATCAGAAATCTCCTTTCACTTGCTTTTTACTATTTTATCTCACTACTTCCTTTCAGAAAATAAAAAGGGCATAGTTAGGAAGGAAAAAATCATCGTATTATTCTTTAAAAATTCATAATGGGTAAATCACTTCCTGTAAATTACTATTGAGGAAATATAGTTCCATCTGCAGGTTGAATGAAAGTTTTAACCTCATCATTTTTAATTAATAAATGGCATATCAAACAATTACTTTCTTGGAAAACTAACGGTAATTCATATCTCCATTAGAAAGAATATACTCCCTCTCGAAAAGGAGGGGCTAGTAGTTACCGTTTTTTTGTAAAAATCCTGCTGAGCAGATCTGCAACAAATAAAAAAAGCAAACCGGCTCAGGTGGGTTCCTGAGTTGGTTTGCTGTGGGCAATGGAGCGCTGTGTAATGAAATGGCCGATAACTAAAATGGCGAACGCAAAAAATACTACCAGTCCTGCAAAAAGAAGCGGTGCTTTAAAACTGTTGAAATGATCCTCCACCCGGCTGGCAAGAAGCGGACCGATAATTTGGCCAAATGCATAGGCAGTTGTGAGGACGGAAACGACCAAGCCGCTTTGCCGCGGAAACAGCTGTCTGCCGTAGCCGGTCGTCAGTGTGACGAGCCCTACAAAGGTACAGCCGAATAAAAAGGCAGATAGTAAAACACTCCACGCTGTTTGGGTCAACACCGGCAAAATGATCCCCACTACTTGTAATATGTAAGCTGCAAACATAGCGGAAACAGGCTTGAAGCGGGACATCATAGCCATCCAAAAAGGCGCTGATGGAATAGCGGCAATACCGACAACGACCCAGGAATAGCTTGCATATGCTCTTATATCTTCAATATTGTACACAATGTCAACGAGGAAGGTTCCTGTAATAATATACCCTAAACCTTCCAGCCCGTAAGCGATGATAAGCCAGAGCATAAAGCCGTGCCAAATATTCGTATCCTTTGTTTTTTCAATCTTTTCCCCGTTTTCTACATGAATACGACGCCAAAGAAAGAGGGTTGCTGCGAAAAGTAGGGACGATAATACACCTAGCCCAATCCATGTACCTTCCCATTGGAATCTTGCCTCCAAAAAGGGGACGAATAAGCCGGAAATCGCAATACCGATTCCAATGCCGCTGAATACATAACCGGACCATCGCGTAAGCAGATGGGAGGCCAGATAGTCCATAACAATGCTTGAAGTTAATACAAAAATGAAACCGCCTGTCGCTCCCGCAATGAATCGCAAAACAATCCAAATAACATAGGAATGAGTGAGTCCCATGGCAATAATAGAAATGACATTCACTAAAACGTTTCCGAGTAAGAATGATTTTCTCCCCTTGTAAATAAAGCCGGCTCCCAATGCTCCTGCAAAGTAGCCGATATAGTTGCTTGAAGCAAGCCATCCGCCAGCCTGAAATGTTAAACCTTCATCTAGCCGCATGAATGGCAGAAGAGGTGTGAAGGCAAACCGGCTGATTCCCATGGCAATGACAAGCAGCAGTATTCCTCCGAATAAAACCCCTGTGTGACGAACATTCACATAACTCCCCCCTTTGTCCATTAATCATAACATTCTGTCAAATATGATTGTAGAAAAATTGTAGATAATAATTTACTGATCCTTCGTTAAAATAAAGAAGAGTAAAAGGTAGAAAGGAAAGAATGCGATGTTATATAAAATGATTGTTTTTACCCACGTAGTGAGTGCTGTTGCTGCAATCGGCCCCCTTTTTTCCATATTCCCCATTTTAGCGCGTATAGAAAAAGCAAAAGAAAGGGATATAAAAGGGCTGATAGAAGGATTGCGCGGGGTTGTACGTGCAGTTAGTTTAGGGGGGCATGTGTTGATCATAAGCGGGATCGTTCTTTTATGGATGAGTGGCTGGTCTTGGAAGACATCATGGATCCTCGCGACAATTATTTTACTTATTGTTTCTCTCTTTTTCCTGGCCAAAGCGTTTAAGCCTGCCTGGCGTATTGCCGAATCCGAACACTTTCAAAAAGATGCGTTCATCGCGGTAATGAAAAGGGCAACGATTTTATATATCATCATCATGCTGATGATGCTTTGGCTGATGGTGGTAAAACCGCAGCTATGGTAGTCAAACTGCTGCGGAGACCTGATTGCTAAAGGACTCCGCAACGGGTAGGAGAGCGAAATAGAAGACGGCGGAAAGGGATGCTTATAAAGTGTTATATTAGACTACCCGCAAAGCATTTTTTCCGTTGCGCTTTATACGGTAGAGCTCTTTATCTGCT
Source organism: Planococcaceae bacterium UBA3378 (assembly GCA_002359075.1). Classification (GTDB taxonomy): domain Bacteria; phylum Bacillota; class Bacilli; order Bacillales_A; family Planococcaceae; genus Lysinibacillus_B. The sequence goes on along the minus strand of DEQA01000064.1, from coordinate 2,439 downwards.
TTTTGAATAAGCATAGAAATGGTAAGGTCTGATAAATCCTCTACTATAGCAGCCCCTAAACTAATAGTAAACATTACATAATGATCTTCATACATGACTTCAATCGCTTGCAGGGTATGGAAGAGATGCTCAATTGTCTGTTTAAATAAAGCAGGATCCTTACTAAGGACAATAAACTCGTCTCCGCCATAGCGGGCGATAAATAACTTCCCGGCATGATGGAATTTTCTTGCCTCTTCTCCGATATGGCGGAGGATTTGGTCGCCTATTAGGTGGCCGTACTGATCATTTGTTTTTTTGAAGTCATCAATATCGAAGAGAGCGCAGCACAATGGGGCATCGGTTGATATAGCTTCTGCCAGCCACTTTTCTGCTTCTTCCTCAAAATAATGGCGATTGAACAATTGGGTCACATTATCTGTATAGGCAAGTATATTAAGTGCTTCTTTGCTTGTTTTTAAGGCAAACTCATGAAGACGTTTTAATTGCCGGCGTGATTCTTTAGATTCGAGCAATTCATTTTTTATGCGGGCATATTCATATGCCTTTTTATAGTTTTTCATTATTTCATATGATTCGATAATAGTGTTTAATATTCTGCTTTTTAAATGGTTATCAGACATCTCCGTTAAAATGCCCCATGCTTCTGTAAAGCACTGCTCCGCCTTTTCATATTGATTTGTACGGGCATAATAAACACCCATATTATTAAGCGTTGTCGCGTATTGCTTTGTATTTTGCTTTAAGAGCGGGTGGGCCAGGACATCCTTCAGCAGCTTATAGGATTCCTCATATTTATGTAGTTCAAATAAGTAACAGGCATGGGTGTTCATGTAATGCATATACATAATGGGCTGTTCATGTTTTGCAGCATGCATAATAGGATAAATTTTTTCGCTGTAATAATAAGCTTTTTCTAGATCATTCACCAAAATATAACAACCGCTAAGATTGTGGCATACCGCAGGGTAGTAACGGTGTGAAGGGATGGCTTCTAGAATCTCCAATGCTTTTAAGTTATATTCGATCGAATGTTCTATATCCCCGCTATAGTAAAAAAAGTTAGCGCTATGATAAAGATAGTGCAGCTGCAGCTCCTCATTGCCGCTTACTAAAAGATAGTATTTCAACTGATCCAGTAATGGCTGTACAGCTTGAAGATCCCCTTTGTTAATTAAACAGGCGATTTTTAAATTGAGATATTCTCCAAGTGATTTATAGTTTTGTTCCTCTTCAAGTTTAGGGATTTCTTCATCGAGGATAGCGATAGCTATATCATATTGTGTTTTATGAAATAGCTCTCTAGCTACTTTTACTTGGGCATCATAATAAAATTGCAAATTAATCCCTCCACATGATTCAGGTGCTGTGTATTTCCTTCTAAACTTCATAATACCAAAATAAAATAAAATTATCCGTTTTTTTATGAAAAAAGTTTTATCTTTCAGTAGACTTATATAAGTCCTTTGTCACGATACGAAGAGATGTTTAGTAATAAGGTTATAATAGCGATAAGAAAGCTCGTTTCCTGTCTTAGAAAAATAATAAAAGGGAAATAAAAATGCATTCGAGCCATTGCACGAATGCATTTATATATCATGATCCATGTATTTATTAGGAAATGAGCGTTTTGACCGCTTTTGAAATAGCTGCGCCCTCAGCTTTGCCAGCAAGTAAAGGCTTCGCTATTTTCATCGCGTCACCCATATTCATTCCTGGGCCAATTCCTGCTGTCTGCAGCGCCTCGATTATTTCCTCTTCGGAAAGCTGCTTTGGAAGGAAGCTTTTCAACAATGACAATTTGGCTTCCTCTTTTTCGATCAGATCGGCGCGGCCGGCAGCCCGAGCACCTTCTAAAGCCTGGTTTGTTTGTTTTACTTCCCGGTTGATGACAGCTATTTCCTCTGCTTCTGTCAGCGCCGCGCCTTTTTCTTTTTCAGCAGCATCAAGACCAGACTT
>DEQA01000064.1:0-257 GCA_002359075.1 Planococcaceae bacterium UBA3378 | reverse complement strand
GGAGGGAATTCGTTTAATTCATTATTGGCAATTAATGCTTCTAAACATTCACGTACTTTTTTATCTTCAGAGGTTACCTCTTTGCCAATAATGGTCGCCAATACTTCTCCTTTTTCCTTCAAGGTAATCTGCATAAAAAACATTCCTTTCTTCATCTTAAAGATAATTTTATTATACCTCTCCTAAAGCGAAAAGAAATAGATGCGCACTCGGGGGAAAGTGATTAGTATGGAAGATAAGAAAAACAAAAAAAGAGG
>DEQA01000069.1 GCA_002359075.1 Planococcaceae bacterium UBA3378 | reverse complement strand
AAGATTTGTAAAACGCCAAGCGTTAGTCGGGCCTATAGCTCAGCTGGTTTAGAGCGCACGCCTGATAAGCGTGAGGTCGATGGTTCGAGTCCATTTAGGCCCACCATATTGTTCCGAAGTAGCTCAGTGGTAGAGCAACCGGCTGTTAACCGGTTGGTCGTAGGTTCGAGTCCTACCTTCGGAGCCATATTTGGGGAAGTACTCAAGAGGCTGAAGAGGCGCCCCTGCTAAGGGTGTAGGTCGCGTAAGCGGCGCGAGGGTTCAAATCCCTCCTTCTCCGCCANNGGTTAAGACACCGCCCTTTCACGGCGGTAACACGGGTTCGAATCCCGTACGGGTCATTTTTAGTATGCAGCAATTGCTGCATACTTTTTATTTTGGTGTTTTTCAATATAGTAGCAATGAGAAGGTAAGGTTAAGGAAACGTATGTAAGTAAAGAGCGCAGCAAAAACACTTGATTACAAAGGGTTAAAGGGATATTGAAGGATTATGATCAAAGTAGGAAAAAGTGGATGTGTAATGCCATAAAAAAACCCTCCACCGTTTAAACGATAGAGGGTACATGGTTCTCTTAATGGCAAAAGCCACATTGCCGCGACATTATAGAAAGTTTTAAACCACACTTCTCCAAGTGGGTGTTCGCATAAGCCTTCCTGTTTATCCCGAGGTCAAAAGAGCTCGGGCCCGCCATTTCAGCTTGGATATAAAACTCCCTGTTACTGTATAAAGGTTAAAACTTAATATTACACGTACAACGTAGCTTCAATTGTTATTTTATAATAAACATTCGAAGTATGCAAGTAAGGAGTTCTTGAGAAATTTGTCAAATAAAACGACAGGAATTCATCGTAAAAAGAATGGGTAAAATGCTTTTTCTATCCTAATTAGTATACAAATATAATGTTATTTTTCTAAGTATGACCAAAAATTATTCAACTGCTTTTATATTTTTTAACGTGGCTTTTTCTCCGTATTCAATCGTCGTCCAATAAGCTCGTATGTAAGGTTCCTTTTCATCTATAGTAGCGGGAATTGAACTTTCTATATAGAGCTGATTATATAATATACCGTCTAATGCTTTCTCCACTTCCTTAACATACTTAAAAAAATCCTTTTTGGAATCAAAAGATTGCTCTGTATACACACGAATATCCGCAAGCAAGGGTAATTCAATTTCCGGTGACCATTTAGTATGAGCATCTATATATCCTAACGGCACCTGCACATAATAGTATACTTCCCCATCGATTTTTGCCTCTTTCAATATTTTTTGCGCATAAACTGTCCCATCTTCCGAAAAGGAACGGCTCATTTCTACATCCTCGGAATCTGAACGGAGAGAATTGTAGAGAATTTGATCAGGCTTCAGTCCTTTCCCGATCTCGATAGAATAATTATATACTTGGTCGTTTTTCTCTTTCACAATATAATAAAAATAATAGCTTTTATCTTTAAAATTATATCCACTTTCCTTAATAGAATAATTATGATGAGAATAGTATTTTTCCAAGTAATCTGTAGCATAATTTTTCGCTATTGCTTTAGAAACTGGATTGCCGTTGAAGCTTATATAAAAAAAGAAAATATAACCTGTAATAGCAACTACGATCAGGAGATAAATCCATTTCTTCCACGTCATGATGTCTCCTCCTCTTCTGTAATTTTCTTTGTCAGTAGTGCCACGACAGCCCCTAAAGCAGCAAATAGGGTATGAATAATGCCTATTAGCAAGCTGTCTCCAATAAGTGTACCAAATAAGCCGATGACAGATTCATGGCTTTCTATTGCTTGGGAATACCACTTTTCATAAGCCCCGTAGGTCGCAATGGTATCGTATATCGCCCAAATGCAAATGGGCACGATGGAAATGAGAAGTGTAAATATCCAGCTGTGATAAAAATAAAAGGTCATAAAACCGAGTACAAAATAGCTTAAAATAAATTGAAAGCTATCAGTGAACATAGAAGTACTCATAGCAAAGGCAAGTGATAGCAGCACAAGGAGCAGCTGATACACAGCAAACTGGGAGCGGGCATTTTCCATCATAGCTGAAGCCGTTTTGTCCGGCTTTAATGGTGTTACAGAAAAATTGGAAAGTGACTCATTTGCTAGGTATAGGCAAGAATCACATGCAGCAAGGTGATTATCCATCCACTCGACTGTCTCTTTATGCAACAACTCCTCTTCATAGAGAGGAAGCAGATCTTTAACAACACGACAATCGCTCATTTTGATCCTCCATTTCCTATAATGATTTGTTTTTAATGGAAGGTGACGCACGTATAGTTTCATGCAGATAGGCTGCAATGGCAATATAATCTGTGCGCGTTCTTTAACTACTGCAGTATTTGGGGGTTGAAATAGAAGTATGAAAATAGCTGTGGATGGAGGCTCCGATTATTCTGGCTTTTCTATCGTACGGCTCCTCCTTGTAGCAGAACGCCCTTCTTTTTTATGGCTATAAGGCTGTATATTTCTTTCTTGCTGTAAAAGTTATACTGGAATAGGTGTACATTTCTTTACTCCTTAGTACCATCTTAATTCATTTCATGACAAAAATGGGAAAAATAAAAAATGCTGCTCATTTTGATTTGAGCAGCAATCAGTAAAAAAAGCCTTCCATCCAGCTGGAAAACTTTACGAGCAGTCATTTAATTTTTAAGATTTCTTCTGTTAAGGTTACAATATCGATTTGTGTATCTTCGGCCATGGCATCTTTCAAAATTTCATGACGGAAGTAATGGACGCTGTTGGGGAGAGGAAGTTCGAGTAATTTTGCGACCGCATTTTGATACATAATAATAAATTCCTTGTCTGTATTCCCACGTTTCAATTCAGCAAATGCTTCATAGAACTGGTCAAGCTTATCAGCAAATTCAAGCAGACGACCTTCGAGCGTACTATCTTTGCCTTCCTTCATCCGGTCGAAGAAAACAGCCTGGAATTGTGGGGGAATCTCTTCTTCAATAAATTTCTCCATCATTTTCTCTTCAACGACCGTCAGCATTTCCTTTAGTTTCGGGCTTGCATGTTTAACCGGTGTTTTAATATCACCGATAAAGACTTCGGCAAAGTCATGATTGATCGTCTTTTCATAAAGCGATTTCCAATTCACATTTGCTCCATGCATTTCTTCAATTGTCGCAAAAAACATGGCATACTGGGAGACTTTCCAGGAATGGGCAGCAACGTTATGCTCCTCAAATTTAAAGCGTCCTGGAGCACGGATGATTCTCTCCAGATCATTCAAGCTTGTAAAAAATGTATGAATACCGATAATAATCACTCCTTCTTACTGCATCGTACTATATTTATTCCCCAATTCAGCCGAAATTTACACGTTTTTAAAAAAGATTAATAGGTGCTTTATAATTTTTCGTTACAACTCTTCTCTATAACATTATGCCTAACATTACAGTTTCGTGTTATTTACTCTAGTGTTGTTATCAAAATGTAATAATATTTACCAGCTGAAAAATTGAATAATCCTATCATACCAATAGTTATAAGAGATTATCCTTAAAATTCCTTTGTATATTTACTAAAAAGAGGTAAAAGGATGAAATGTGAATGTAATATGAGCGGTGCCTTGACGTTATAGAGCTGCAATGTTTTTTCTGTAAAGTTAGATTCAGAGTTTGCGAGTACCCCACCCGAAAGAACGGGTCGCAAAAATTAACTGAACAGAGTAACGGAGGAAATAAAGTTTATGAAGAAAACATTCTTAACATTAGCAACAGCATTGACGGTAAGCACAGGTGCATACGCAGCAAATACTGAAGCAGCTACACACACTGTTCAATCCGGGGAAACACTTTGGGCAATCTCACAACAATACAATACAACGGTTGATGAATTGAAATCATTAAATCATTTGAATTCTAATATTATTATTCCAAATCAAAAATTGGAAGTTTCAGTAAAAGAGAATTCAACTTCAAAAAATGGTATTCATATTGTTCAACCTGGAGATACATTATTTAAAATCAGTAAGGCATATGGCGTAACAGTCGACCAATTGTTGGCTTGGAATGATATAGCAACACCTAATTTAATTTATGCGGGCGATACAATTACCGTCTCAGCAGGAGCAGCACCATCCCAGCCAACGCAGCAAGTGCAGCAGGGGACCCAACAGGTGGCTGGAGAATCCATCCAGACGATGACGATGTCAGCAACGGCTTATACAGCCTACTGTAATGGATGCTCAGGCGTAACGGCAAATGGAACTGATTTGCGTGCCAATCCAAATGTAAAAGTTATTGCGGTAGATCCAAGCGTTATTCCACTGGGAACACGCGTATGGGTTGAAGGATACGGAGAAGCTGTCGCAGCCGATACAGGCACTGCAATTAAAGGAAATAAAATTGACGTATTTATCCCTTCCAAAGATGGAGCTCTTGCCTGGGGACGTAAATCAGTGAAAGTAACGATTTTAAAATAATTAGTAACTAAACCATCTTCCTTTTATAAAGGAAGATGGTTTTGTGTTTATTTACATAAGCAAATTTCTACTACAAACTATCTGAAAGTAAGCAATATTCATTGTAAGCGTTTGCTCGGCATAAGTCTCTTAAACTACATAATTGTATATGTTCTCGTATAGTTATTATTTTTTCTGTAAAAAGGACCGTTTATCTACATGCAGTTTTTTCTGTATTATTTGACAATTTTGCAAAAATATATGTAAAATGGATCCATATTTTAGTTTTTTTTAGGGGGGGTTCTACAATGAGAAAGAATAAGTTCTTGCTATTCATGCTTTTAAGTGCCTTTGCCTTGGTCTTAGCAGCATGCGGCGCAGATGACTCATCTACGGGCAATTCATCAGATGGAGGCGATAAGGATTCTGATGAGAAAGGCTACGGGGTGGACTACTTAAGTATTTTAACAGGGGGTACGCAGGGAACATACTATCCATTAGGTGGTACGTTTGCAGATTTGATTACAACCGAAACAGATGTAAAAACGACTGCTGAAGTTTCACAGGCATCAGCGGCTAACATGACAGCTTTACAAAATGAAGAAGGTGAAATTGCATTTGTGCAGACAGATATCGCATATTATGCAACAGAAGGAACGGAAATGTTCGACGGGAAGCCGATTGATTCGGTTTCAGCTTTAGGTGCTCTATATCCTGAAACGATTCAGCTTGTAACACTAGCTGATTCAGGCATTACGTCATATGAAGACCTAAAAGGGAAAAAAGTATCTGTAGGTGCTCCTGGCTCTGGTACTTATGCAAATGCCGAGCAGTTATTGGAAATCCACGGTTTATCAATCGAAGACGATATTAACGCTCAAAATCTTGACTTCGGTGAATCAACAGATGGTCTATCATCAGGTCAAATTGATGCCGCCTTCATTACTGCAGGTTATCCAACTGGCGCGGTAGAGGCACTAAACGCAACAAAGTCTGTTAATATCATTCCTGTTTCTGCTGAAAAAGCAGAAGAGCTTATTGCAAAATATCCATACTACGCAACAGATACAATCCCGGTTGGCACATATGGTCTAGCAGAAGATGTACCTGCCGTATCCGTTCTTGCCATGTTAGCAGTTAAGAAAGATCTTTCTGAAGACTTGGTGTACGCAATAACAAAAGCAATTTATGATAATACAGATAAAATCAGTCATGCAAAAGGTGCATTAATTAAAGCTGAAACGGGTTTAGATGGCATCGGTATTGATGTACATCCAGGTGCGCAGAAATATTTTGATGAAGTAAATAAATAAACGTGACGAGCTCTGTTGCACATTGCTTCAGGGCTCTTATCTTATGAGAAGGTTAAATAAGATGAAAAAAGTGCTCGTATTCTTAACAATAGCCATTGCTATCGTTTTTTTGTTTATTCCTATCTTTCCGGTATTCAGCTTTACGGAAACGAGGACAGAGCATCCTAAAACATATTACACAGCAGTAGAAGAAGAGGCGCAGTTTCAAATTATTTTTACCCACTCAATCCACTTGACGGATGTAGTAGAAACATATGAAATATCATCTACATATGAAATTGTGCCACTCTCTATGAGTTATTCAGATGTAGCGATTGGTATGCCTAGCTATGCAGAGGAAGGACAGACGCTCATTTATGAGGACGGGATTTATACATTGTACTACGAGGAAACAGCCTTGCCTAACTTCACTTTATATATTGGCGATGTTGACTACACTTTACACTTTTTATACAAAGAGAAAACATATGATTTAAAGGGAAATCTACAACGGGGGAAGTCTTATTTAGTGGAAATAAAAAAAATATCATTCTATGAAAAAATGAAAGGAGTCGAGTTACATGGCGGATCATAAAGAGATTAAAAATGAAAAGTTCGATCAGTTATCAGAAGCTGACCAGCAGGCATTACTTGAAAAGTATGATATTGAATCGAATACGCGGAAGGTCGGTGGCATTTTTCGTTGGATTATTTACTTTGGGTTATTGGCTTTTGCATTATTTCAGCTTTATACAGCTATATTCGGGGTCTTTCCTGCACAAATTCAGCGTACGATCCACTTAGGGTTCGGCCTGACATTCATTTTCCTGCTGTTTCCGGCTCGACGGAAAGCCCCAAAGGATAAAATCCCGTTTTATGATGTTATATTAGCGGTACTCGCAATAGTTGTGGGATCTTATTGGACAATCAACTACGAAAGGCTTGTTAAGATGGTCGGCCAACTAGAAACAATGGATTTCTATATCGGCGTTTTAGCTGTCCTGCTCGTACTTGAAGCAGCTAGACGTGCGGTAGGTTTGCCGATTACGATTATCGCTACATTATTTTTGCTGTATGCCTTTTATGGGCAGCATATGCCTGATTTCATAGCACACCGGGGGCAAAGTATGGAAAGCCTTGCTAATCTGATGTTCTTCTCGACAGACGGCATTCTAGGAACACCAATTAGTGTATCGGCGACATTCATTTTTGTTTTCTTATTATTTGGCGCATTCCTTGTAAAAACAGGTGTCGGCCAATATTTTAATGATTTGGCCGTATCAATAGCCGGGAAGCTGACTGGAGGCCCCGCTAAGGTAGCGGTTTTCTCTTCTGCACTCCAAGGGACTATTTCAGGATCCTCTGTTGCGAACGTAGTAACATCAGGTTCTTACACGATTCCTATGATGAAAAAGCTCGGATATAAGAAAGAATTTGCCGGAGCTGTGGAAGCAGCGGCATCTACAGGAGGGCAGCTAATGCCGCCGATTATGGGTGCTGCAGCATTCCTGATGGTAGAATTCATCGGTCGGGGTGTCACATACTGGGATATTGCAAAGGCAGCTGCTATACCGGCATTGCTGTATTTCACCGGTATTTGGATTATGACACATTTTGAAGCAAAACGATTAGGATTAAAAGGGCTGTCTGATGAAGAGATGCCCGATCGCAAGGAAGTATTAAAGAAAATATATTTATTGATCCCGATTTTGCTAATTATTGTCCTCATGTTAGCTGGTGTACCTGTCATGCATGCAGCCCTTTATGGCATTCTGGCCTGTATTTTGGCAGGTATGGTGAACAAGGAGACACGTTTAGGACCGTTAGAGATGATTGATGCATTGGTAGAAGGCGCACGAACTGCACTTGGTGTAGTGGCGGCAACTGCCTGTGCGGGCATCATTGTAGGGGTGGTTGTAAAAACAGGCCTTGGTTTATCGCTGGCAAATAGCTTAGTACAGCTTGCTGGAGGCAGTATTATTTTAACATTATTCTTAGTTATGATCGCTTCATTGATTTTAGGAATGGGCGCACCGACTACTGCAAACTATGTTATTACATCAACAATTGCTGCTCCGGCCATCATTGCACTGCTTGCACCGGACACACCAAGTGATTTAGTGCCTGTTGTAGTAGTGATGTCAGCTCACTTCTTTGTCTTTTACTTTGGTATTATTGCAGATATAACTCCACCTGTTGCACTCGCCGCCTTTGCGGCATCGGGTATCTCAGGCGGTGACCCAATCAAGACGGGTGTGAATTCTTCAAAGCTCGCAATAGCGGCTTTCATCATCCCATATATGATTGTCTTTTCGCCGGCACTGCTTATGATTGATGTAACGATCGTGCAGATTATCTGGGTAACATTTACCGCAATCATGGGTATGATAGCAATCGGTTCAGGTGTCATTGGGTACTGGTACCGCAAGTTAATGTGGTTTGAGCGAATTATTCTAATCGCCGCGGGTCTTGCGATGATTTATCCGGAGTCCATCTCGGATATAACGGGGCTGATTGTCTTCGGCATTATGTTTGGCATCCAAATAATAGGCGATAGAAAAGGAAGAGGAACAAAAGAAGCTACCTCCTAAAAATCGGCCGGCTTATGTATTGCATAAGCCGGCATTTTTTGTTTAGATGGACAAAAAGGAGGGTGACTATGGATATTGTCATAGCCTGCAATAAGCAGCTTCCAATACGCTATTATCCAAACGAGGGAGTATGGATTAGAAGAGGTACCCATTTTTCAGATCGCAGTCTTCCTTTTTTCGTGGAGGTGGAAGTGGTGAAGGAGCTTTGGTGTCTTCATGATTATATTGCTGAAATTGAAAGCCAGTATAAAACATTTGAGCTGGAGGTAATTATAAGAAATGAAACACTCAGAAGCACGGTGGAATCACTATTATCCTATGGTATTTGTGAAGATGGCAGGATTTATATAGCTAAATAATATCAAAAATAGATATGTTTAATACTTATTATGCATAAGGTGAATAAAGAACTTGCATTACGTGACCTGTCTTTGTATAGTTAAATTATTAGAAAATTCTAACTATAAAGGAGGGTATGAGACATGTGTGAGTTATTAATGTCACGTTTTGAGACATATTTGCTTGATGAGGAAATGGAAACGGAGGCTTCTCGTTTAGAGAAACGAGAGGAATATATGCCGCCAGAGCAACCCCAATATCCACAAGGCTTCTTTTCAGGCTTATAATGGTCGGCGATAGCCGGCTTTTTTTATTTTACGGAAACTTATTAAGTGCTTGCGTTGTTTTTTCTGTTTTTAAGGGCAAGTGAGGGAAGAGAATTTTGAGACATTCGCGACTAAGTACGAAGAATTTTCGATAGATCTTGCTTCTTCACCTCACAATGCAGTTAATTTATCTTCATTCAGCGGAAAACTCCCGTCTCTATAGGTGGGAGTTTTGCTTTTTTTCAATAGGTATTCCAATGCCTGCTGAATGAAGGTAAGCTTCCATCGGATACCGGGCATTAATCGATATTAATAAAGAAAAGCCGGGGGCTGATATACCTATTGAAGGGAGCTCGCTTGAAGAAATAACTTGTGTTCTCGGTAAACAAACAGCTCTAAAGGGGGGGAATTGTTTAACCCTGCATTTTGGGTGACATCAGATGATTTTATTACAGAAAAAGGAATGATTAGAGCTTTATATACAGAAATTTTAAAAAATGATTTTAGTTAAATATTATATTGATATATTTATCAAAAAAGTATTATAATTCGAATGTAGAAAATAAAGAACATAGTCTTTGCAAATTACCGTTATCATTTTACGGAGGACAAGTATAAGGAAAGTTAGACATTTAAATAACTGGATTACCTTGTTGCTATGTTTGGTTTGTTAAGAGTTACTAGAAGGAGGGAATTATGGGCATATATCTGGTTGTGAATATCCTTGGTATATTTGCATTTATTGGATTTGCCTTTTTGTTTTCAAAGGACAAAAAGAAGGTTAATTGGAAGGCTACGGGTATTTTAGTATTATTTAATGCCTTTTTGGCTTGGTTGTTAATTGCCTTTCCGTTAGGGCGATGGTTGGTTGAACAAGTTGCTCTAGGTTTTAATTGGTTAATAGGAACTGCTTTTGACGGTATTGGTTTTGCTTTTTCCAGCATGGTCAATGTCGAAAATATGGATATGGTATTTAGTGCTTTAATGCCAATATTACTTGTTGTTCCACTGTTTGATATACTTACATATTTCGGTATTCTTCCGAAAATAATTAAAGGGTTGGGTTGGGGACTTTCTAAACTGACTGGACAACCGAAATTTGAATCTTTTTACGCAATTGAAATGATGTTTCTAGGCAATACAGAAGCGTTGGCGGTATCTAGTGGACAATTAAAGTCAATGAGCCAGGAACGCTTATTGACAGTATCACTGATGTCCATGAGTTGTGTATCAGCAGCAATGATTGGGGTATATCTACAAATGCTACCGGCACAATTTGTATTAACGGCGATCCCTTTAAATATCATTAATGCAATTATTATTACAAGTATTTTAAATCCTGTAGTTGTAACAGAGGAAGAAGACGTTATTTTTGAAATGGATAAAAAAGAAAAGCCACCGTTCTTTTCTTTCTTGGGAGATTCTATTCTCGGAGCGGGTAAATTAATTTTAATCATTACAGCCATGCTCATTTCGTTTGTAGCACTTGCTGCTCTTATAGATAAAGTTTTACATTTATTCGCTCCTTGGTTATCACTAAGCAATATATTAGGTGTTATCATGACTCCATTTTCTTTCCTGCTTGGTTTGCCGATCGGGGAAGCATTTCAAACGGCTCAATACATGGGTACTAAGTTAGTAACGAATGAATTTGTTGTAATGGCAGATATTACGTCAATTATAGATACATTCAGCCCGCATATGATGGCGGTTCTTTGTACATTCCTAGTGTCATTTGCGAACTTTTCTACTGTTGGTATGATTCTGGGCTGTTTTAATGGCATTGTAAAAAAAGAGCAAGCAGATAACTTATCCAAAGGTGTTTGGATGATGATACTATCAGGAACACTAGTCTCTTTATTAAGCGCAGCAATGGTCGGCCTATTTGTTTGGTAATAAAAATGTTGATTAAATAAAGAGGGCAGATCTCTGTATTAAAAGTCGAGGTCAAAAAGTATTTACCCAACCGGGTGCCGGTATTGTACCGGCACCCGGTTGGGTATTTTTTGCTTGTAATGAATGTAGTATTAAGCGCAACACTTAGAAGGAAATAAAAGAAGCTCGAGACCTAAAGCCAATAAAAGGAACTGTGGTGCGAAATCAAAGCTGACCCCTGAATTAAAAGAAGCTGTTCAAGAAAAGTTGGATGAAACTTGGTCACCTGAACAGATTATTGGCCGTTTGTATCAAGGGAAGCTGAATTTCAAAAGTATGTACCCGTTGGATTTATAACGGTTTACCAGAAGTGCCTGTGACCGTTCTCTGTCAAAAAGGAAAGTGCCAGAAACCGCGTGAAACAAGAGGCCGGTTCAATATAGGCACCCTTATTTCAAAGCGTCCAAAAGACGTTCGGAAGCGTGAGGTATTTGGAGCTTAATACGGTTGCTGGCCGTGGACAAGCAAAAGGTTGTGTAGCTGCATTCATTGAGCGTAAAACACGCTGGTATATGGGTATTTTAATTCCAGACCGTTCTGTATTGTCTATGGAAACTGCTGTTATACAGCCCTTGAGAAAGAATTAAACATTCAGGTCTATTTTGCAGATGCCTATTCTTCTTGGCAGCGAGGCAGCAACGAAAACGGATTACTTTAGTGTTTATTTCGTTCCTGATATTTTATATAGATTTCCTTACAGAGTAAGTCAACGCTTCTTCTACGTCGTACCATCTTAAATATTGGCTTATCTGACGTAAGAGCTGACATAACCCTCTCAAAATTTGAGTGATTATTATATGCTGCATCAAAGATTACAACATCCATTTTATTCAGGAAGTTTAATGTTAATTGATAATCACGTTCACCAACTACTTTTATTTTTGGGAATGCCTCTCGCCATTTTTGAACGAATTTTGGAAACCCGCCTATAATAACCATTTTCAGATCCATCTCTTGGAGAAGACTGACATAATCCCTATCAAACGGTTGGTCTTCAGAAATGCTGAGGTCACTCTGGCTCTCCTGGAACTGCTCATATAGATTTTCACGGTGAATTAGCACCTCACGTTTCAAAGCAGCTGTATCCTCTATCTGTTCTTCTAGCTCCTGACAATGTTCTTTGACTTTCGCTAATTCGACTTCCATCAATCTTAATTTTTCCTGCATGTCTCTTAACGCTCTGTTGCAAGTTTCTCTCTCTTGTTGAATATGGGCATCTAATTCCTTTTTTCGATTTTTTGCTAGTTTCTCCATTGATTCTAAGCGTGTCAGAAGGCTGGTATCTTTTAATCCTTCAAAAAGTAGATTGTAGAGAATTTCATTATCTTTTGTATATGAACTAAAGTATAAAAAGATAATAAAATAATCGGAAAAGCTTATGTTTGCAAAGCAATTTATTTTCTTCGTTTCTTCATAAAATACGTACAAATTAATAATTTCATCTTTCGTTATGACGAACTGTTTCATCCGAATAAGCAATTCTTGTCCCAAATAAGTACTAATGTCCTCTATTTGTTGCATAGTGTGGTAACTAACAAGATTCTTCCCCTGTTTGCCTAGGTGGTCTAGATCCACCTTATTCTCTATTGTTTGATAGGGATCTATACCATGATTCACTAAGTTTAAAATAAGTCCTTTTAAAAAAATAGTCCCTTGGTATTCTTTTCTGTTAAATGAAAAACCGAATGTTTCCTTAAAGATGGAGTCAATTTCTGCTGTTACTTCTTTTTTCTTAGCACGGTCTAATTCAAACTTTAATAGAGGTTTATAATATATATGACCTTCCTGTACTTGCTTATTAAATTCCAGGACGGGCGGCCATAATATATCATGTGCTGACGGTTCAATTGCAAATTTAGTATATCCTTCAATTATCCGTATATAACTGATCACTACCCATCTACTGATGTAATACATTTCATCCATCTCAAAACTTGAGGATGTGTATTTTTTAGTTACTCTATTTAAAAATTCACTTATATCTAATACTTCCCCTAATTCCTTACTTATCCTTAATTCTTTTTTGTAGATACGATTAGCCAATTTCTTTATATAAGCTGATGCTTCACTTTTAGAAGCTTCTTTGAGGAGTGCGTGTAATTTCGTAAGACGGATTGTTGAATGGACCCCCATCGTAAAACGCCATTTACCGGAAGACTCCCGGCTGCAGCCGTCAGCAAAATGGTGTTGTGCGTTGAATATATTATTTTTAAAATCTTCATCAATTTGCACCCCTACATAGTCATCAGAGCTTAAAATTAGCATACTGACTTCTCTTAAAATTTCCTCGGCGTTAGGAATTACGATCGGTTGATTATCATGAGGATTTATGATTTCAAATGGCTCTCGATAATCTATAATTTCGGCAAATTGAAATGATTCAATTTGTGGTTGTTCTACTTGTATCATATCTCCAAATAGATATTTTACGTGGTCAATGTCTACTTTTCCTTCTTTTAAGCATCTTTTTAACATTCTTTTTTTTTCTCTCGGTAATTTAAATTCCGTTTCCAAAGAGCTCTTCCTCCAGTATTATGTATCGTTAAATTGTAATATATGAAGTTTGTTTAACTGCAAAAGTCGCCGCATAATCTTTTCTGCCTAAATTAATAATCCGTTCTTTCTAGCAGCCTCGAATTGTCCGTATCAATTAAGGTATTGAGAGCCTCGGGTTTTAAAACAAATAGTAGAAAAATGTAATTTTATACATTACTCCTTCGCCTATATAAACCCTTATATTTTTATATACATAATTTACCAAAATGTTTGCTTTGAAAACCTCGAACTTACGGATTTTATAGGCATTTTTCTTGAATTCTTTCCATTGATAATTATGTGTTTTCTTCGTCAAGGTGCTCATGAAGGGCAGGTATGTTCCTTCCGGGGAAAAGAAATGTAGAGGATAATTTAATTCTCCTGTTCCTCCATTCCTTCAATTGTTCCTGCTTTTACTTTAGAGAAGTTTATATGAAACTTCATAAAAAGCAACTCACCTTTCTATTACTTGTTTTTCGGTAATTCAAGTATATAAAAATCGGTGATTCTGTGCCTTTTTTATGTTTACATTTAATGAAAACTCAACTCACCAGTATAACTGGCGGTTTGCTCTGCACGTAAAACGATGGGGGACTGGCCTATATCTAAAGACATATTGAATAGTCCATCAACCGCACTCCGTTTTTCAAACGAACCGCTAAAGCGGCCTAGTTATTTTTTCTTTCTTTTAATTTCTTCTCCTGTGAAAGGGTCAATGAATTCTTGCATTGTCATCTAATCTTGCCGAATATTCTTTTGTAGATGATTCTTACTATACGCTTGTATTACCTTTCGGTTTCGACATGATAATTACAATTCCAATTCCAGGTTGTATGTGTTAAACTTTTATTATCCATTTAGAGGCTCCTTTCGTACGTAGTCGGTTGTCCAGACCTGACTTTATTGTACGACTGGAGTTTTTTTATTGTCCATAGCTAAAAGCTTTCCGGAACCACCTGCACAGCAGGGGACAGATCGCACAAATAAAATAAGTCCCCCATTAAAAAAATGGGAGACTTATCTACATCTATATCTATTTTATGCACCGAAAACGTAGAATACATATCTACTCATACCTTCTGCAATGAAGAAGAAAGCAAGGGCCGCATAGATTAGCGTATAGTTTTTCTTAGGTGAGAATAGCGCTAAATAGCCTAGACCAACAAGCCCTATTGACTCAATGATCCAGCGAATACCAATCATTCCGCTGTAGGACTGGATTTTTTCAGCAGCCGGAACAGTGTCGATTAAGTTCATATCACCAACATAGCCGTTAAGCATAGCGGCCCCAATCACCTGGATGGCTACGCCGAAAATACTGAAGACGAAAGCCCAATTAACAGTTCGTTGTAATTTTTCACTGTTACCGGTAAATACAAGTAAGCTAGCTCCTAAAACAGGTCCAAGTGTAAAGGCAGTGCCATAGAATACTAAAAATGTATTAATATGATCCCAGCCACTCACACGTGTTATGCTGTACAGCTGTCCCATACAGAAAATATCCACTAAACCGACAATACCTGTAATGAGCATTAACGCCGGATTGATTTTCTTTTGATAAAATGCTAAAGCAGCCGTTAAGCAGGCTAATCCGATAAATAGTCCGGTTACAACAATTTCATTACTCATCCAAGAAGTGCCGAAACCTCTAATGGCATTTATTGCATGGGTTGGTTTTCCTAAATGTAAAAAGGAAGCGATCAAACCAATGATGGAAATACCCGCAATCACCACAAGGGGCCATTTCATCATTGTAAATAAATCATTCTCACTATCTTTCTTTAACAGGTTTTGCGCAAACCATAAGAATAGCATTCCCCCAATGGAGGAAGGAACAGCTATAGTAAAAATTAATAATGGCCATTCATGCATGTGGAATTCCTCCTTTATTTACCTAATGGGTTAATGATTAGATTTGGTTTTGTAATAGATGAACTTGGTAAACCTTTAATATCAGCATTGTTTCCGTATTTTTTTCGTAACTCGCTAATCTCGCCAAATTCAATTGCCCGCATTGGACAGGATGTTACACAGTGAGGCTCTTCACCTTTTTCACGTAATTCAAGGCAAGTATCACATTTCGTCATCATGCCAAGTTCTTCACTGAATTGCGGTGCACCATATGGACAATTCCATTCGCAATAGCGGCAGCCAATACAATGATCATGGTCGATAATGACAACACCATCCTCCTCACGTTTTTGTAATGCGTGAGTAGGACATCCTTTCATACATGCCGGCTCATCACAATGATTGCATGAAATAGAAAGATGCGCCATCGAAACATTCGGAAAAGTCCCGTCGATAAAGTCATAGACTCTTCTGAAGTTTCTTCCTACCTCCAGGTTATTTGTATCTTTACAAGCAACAACGCAAGTTTTACAACCGATACATTCTGCTACATTAATATAAAATCCCATTTGTGCCATTCATGGCAGCCTCCTTTCCATTTATATCAATCATTAAAGATCTATAATTCGTTGATCCCATTTGTAATCTTCTTCCAGCTGTTCTCCATCCCATTTTTCAACATTACAAATAGCTGTATTATATCCGGATGTTCCTAGTCCAGTTGGGATATGTCCTACTAGAACATTATCAGCGCCTCCGCGGTCGATTTTTTCATCTTCATCTAAATCAACCCATGCACCATGTGGCAAAGCAACAGTACCAGGCATAATAGTTTCAACAACTTTTGCCGGGCGTAGAACTTTTCCGTATTGATTTGAAAGAAGGACTGTTTCACCGTCTTTAATACCAATCTCTTTTGCATCAGTTGCGTTAATATATACCGGATTTGGCCACGCTTCTCGAAGCTGCGGTACGTTATCAAATGTACTATGTGAGCGTCTTAAATAGTGTGGATTAAACACTTGGAAAGGATAGTCACCTTTCTCTTTGTTTTCCCAATCTTTAAACGTTGCTTCATATCCTTCAATCCGAGGTTCATATTTTGCAATAGGAGCAACTTCAGTAAAGGCTGTTTTGGAAGCTTCATGTAAGGCACGGCAATAGATTTCGAATTTTCCACTTTCAGTAGTAAGAGGATTTTTTATTGGATCATCAATGAAATCTTTGTATGCAATACATCCAAAATTATCACCAATCTTACGAGGTACTTGATAAATACCGCGGTCTAAATAGTCTTTTAAAGGTAAGCGACCTTTTTGAGGCGTACCTTCAACACCCCATTCTTTAATATCTTGGGCAGTAATTGTTAATAATGGTTCAAAATCAACCCCATTATCTTTAATGACAGTACTTCCTGCAAGCTTATTAAAGAATTGTTGTTTCTCGCTGATAGGATATATTTCTTTTGGATCTTTACCTAGTGCTTTTAGTAATAAACGTGCAATTTCCTGATCAGATTTACTTTCATATAGTGGATCGATTATTTTTGTCCATGCAATTAAGATTTCACGGTTACCAGTTGCTGTATTACCTTCGAGCTCCCATTCAGTACAAACAGGAAGAACGATGTCGGAATACTTAGCATTTGTTTGCAATACGTAAGCGTGTGTAACAACAAATTCTACTTTGCGATGAGCTTTAATACCTTTCATGATATTAGCTTTCGTTTGAAGGGTAGCGTTGTAGTTATGATAGATAAATTGAATATCGATTTCTCTTTCGCCTTCATGCTTTTGTAAATACTTACCGTCGAGTACCGCATCGAATATTTGATTATCATTGATTACATAATCAACGGGGTTTTCAATAGCAGGTAACCCATCTCCACCTGTATTAATTAACATCGGCCCCATGTTTGCAGCATATTGCCATACGCTGACACCTGTCATATTACCTGGGCTACCAATGTGACCAGTCATCA
>DEQA01000012.1 GCA_002359075.1 Planococcaceae bacterium UBA3378 | reverse complement strand
AACAATTGGGGTGCAGTTCAAAGTGGGGTTCATCCAGTGCTTTTTGTTTTACGCAAAAAAAATTTTTCACTTCCCAAAATATACGTATATATGCATATATACATATATACGTATATTAATATATGCATATGTCTATATATGCATATATTCTACTTTTACAAATAGCTGTATACCAGGCTTCACAAGGGATATATGCATATATCTATATATACGTATACGTATATATGCATATATCTATATATACGTATACTAATATATGCATATATGCATATATGCAAAATAAAAAGCCTCGAAAAAGCTGTTGCATCAGCGTTTACAAGGCTCTATAATTCTATGTAAATAAGTGTCAGGGCAAAATAAAAGAAGCCATTCCTTCGTCTTTGGCCGGACCTGGAATGACTTCTAACCAATTTACCCCTGAGCGCTAAAAAATGAACGCCAGCGAGATACCATAACTTATGTGTTGCAGCACAAAGTTATGTATTTCTTATACATAAGACGTAATGATTATATCAAGCAAAAATATCATTTTCAACGGAAATGTTGAAAATTCATTTTTGTTATGTTTTAGTGCATCTATTTTTAGCTGTTGGCGTTCACTCACAGGAAATGAGGAGGACTGTCGATGGCTATTTTTGCTTTTTCAGAACAAAAAAAGGATAAGCTCGACCAGATTTTCGAAGTCATTTTGCATGAGGGATTACTTACATACAATCCGAAATCGTCCAAATCCTTGGTTTCGGCACAATTGCTGGCAAGGGCGAAAGACAAGCATCATAAAAAAGGCGCTATTTTTGTCGTGCGCAAGAAAAGTGATTTTACCGAATCCGGCGTGAAAGGCTATATCATTACTTCTAAAGAAACGGTAATTGAACAAGCCGATAAGCTTACGCATTTCACCCCGAACATTTACCGCCGCTACCAGTACGCTGACCAGGACCGCCGCTATGTGAAAGGCTTTACGGAGGAGAACCTGCAGCAGGTCAATACCTTTGTCGTGGATATCGATACGCAGGAGCACACGGTGCAGGAGATCTTGCTTGCGTGTGTAGATGAGAGCGTTGGCCAACCGACTCTTATCGTGTCCTCTGACCGCGGCTATCAGGTCTTCTTTGTGCTGGAGACCCCTATTTATATTTCCAATAAGAATGATTTCCGTAGTCTGAAGGTAGCAAAACGGATTGCTGAAAACCTGAAGCGCAGCTTAAAGTCTGTAGATGCCGATCAATACTGTAATGACTTCGGCTTTTTCCGTATGCCCAATCATCAAAATGTGGAATGGTTTGATGAAACGGCTGTTTACACGCCTGCCAGTCTGATCGCGTGGTCGCAGCGCCGTGATGATGATGCAGGCCGGTCTTTGTATGTTGTGCCACAAAAGATGCAGGTGACGTCTTTAACGCAATCTGAATGGTTTAACCGATTGCTGCATGCAACGGGTGTAAAAGGAGAAAAGGGACAGATAGGGCGAAACAATGTGCTGTTTACGCTTGCCTTAGTGTGCTTTCAGGACGGCAAGGACCAATCCTTTACATTTGATTTGCTGGACGAGTACAACGCTAGACTGCGTTATCCCTTGTCGTACCAAGAGTTAAAGACAATCATCGCCTCCGCCTATTCCGGCAAATATAAGGGCGCGAAAAAAGAATACGTGGAGCAGCTGCTTGCATTGTATGTGCAGGGAGCCGACGGGGTATCCGTACATTTTGGCCATAAGGGCTGGTATAAGTACAAAAAGCCGCGCGAAGAGCGCCAGCGCAGCCATGGTCATGAATGGGAACAGGATATTGCCGAGTGGATTGCGGCCGAAAAAAGCGTTTCGGAGCCGTTTATTTGGCGTACGCAAAAAGAGCTGTGCAACGAAGTCGGCATAGCCAGCAGCACACTCAACAAGCTGTTGAAGCAGTCGAAGAAAATCATTAAAACGACTATGGGCAAAGGCCGCAATGCCAAAACAGGTTGGTCAACAGTTGAGCTATACATTGCCTACATCATCTGGCTTAAGAAGGATCTGGGCGCACGCTTCGCTCAATCCATCCGACTTATCGTGGAAGAACAAATGGAGCTGCTTGAAAGAGTTGCAGGTTATCCGACTCTAACAAACTATGTGAAAAGAATGATGCAAGAACGGCCGCTAACCGAACAGTTATCCATGGAAGACATCCTGCTGCACACCGGCTAATTAATACTCCACTCTGCCCTTACATATTTCTGATTTCCTACGGGTAAGTGACGGATAATATTCCCTAGATTATATATAGAGAATTATTAATTATGTTTTAGGGGCGGGAAGGGCTTTAGCCCAGCCCCCTTGTTGGGGAACTTCTCGGCGTAGGCAAACGCTATTATACTTGCTTGAGATAGTTAGATTACGGCGACTTCTTATATCTTTCTCTATGGTAAAATATAGGTGAAAGAGGTGTTGAGATGCTAAAGAGTATGGGAAAAAATATTGGTAAATTAGTTGATACAACGATTAACGGTGCTGGTCATTTGGTAAGCAAAGGTGTAGAAAAAGCAGGTTTACCACAAGTTTCCGATTTTGTAGATGAAACAGCCAGTATTGCGATGACAGGACAAGCTATGCAAGGGGTTTATCAAACGGCAAAGGGACAACTGACAAAAATGAAACAGGAGCTGGCTTACTCACAAAAGACTATGATAGAGCCAAGGATGGTGCGTTAAATCTGGCCAAGTTAGGTATTGTGGCTTTTACAGCAGTTTCGGTGATTGATTTAGTAGATGGTGTGGATGTGGCTGAAGTGCAGGATATTCAAGCTATTAATGCTGGTTTAGAAGGGGATGTCCACCCGGTAACAGGTGTTCCATTTGAAATGAATACAGTTGAGCACAATGGGCAGTTCATTCAAGATGTATTTCCTGTGTTTGATAGTTATTATGATGTACACATCCCAGAGGATCAGTATTTAGCAAGCGATGATATTCATTTTCGTCTTGCCAATGAGCAGCTTGTGCTGGAATTAAAAGCAGATCCCACTCTAGCTGGCCAAATGGGTTTTACACAAATGGATGTGCAGGGATTATCCAATAATATAACGCCAGAAGGTTACGTATGGGATCATCATGAATAGCCGGGGGTTTTACAATTAGTCAATGAATCGGATTATAATGCGACAGCACATACAGACGGACGATTTATTTGAGGTGGCGGCAGTGAATATCGATAATTCGTCAAGCCACGAATGGGAAAAACGAAGAAAGAAGCATCAGCAGGCAAAATGATCAATATAAACTAAAAAGACAATGGCCGTTATAATGAACCATCGTCTTTTATGGGTAATAAATAAAAAATCTAGTATTATTCAGGAAATTCTACAGAGAATAGATGGCCTATTGTTTCCAAAGACGCCATTGATCCTGGGAGCCTTTGTATAGATATCTTTTTGCAATTACAAAGTTACCTGCAATGATGGCATTTTTCGCTGTGGAACATGTTGTATATTTTTCTAGAATTTTTTAGATCTTATATTTTCCCGTTAATATCAACTGCATCTCCAACTTTTGAACAGAAAAGCTTACAGAAGAAAGCTATAGCCTACAGAAGTAAATTGCTGAACTGAAAGAGGAAAAAAAGAAGGATCTCGCATTTAAAATACGGGAACGGCAAATCGAGAATGAAGTGGTCGCTATCC
The DNA here is from genome assembly GCA_002359075.1 of Planococcaceae bacterium UBA3378. Taxonomy (GTDB): domain Bacteria; phylum Bacillota; class Bacilli; order Bacillales_A; family Planococcaceae; genus Lysinibacillus_B. The sequence continues at coordinate 4,019 of DEQA01000012.1, read as the reverse complement.
TACGTACAGAGACGCTGGAGCAGTTACTCGCCGAAAAAAGTCGGGTAGTTTTGCAAAAATTTTCTGTTCTGCGCAGGTTGAACTGGAAAAGGAATGCTTTATCAATCAGTGTTTGGCTATACATCTGCCAAAGCGTGTGGATGAGGCATTGAGGGGATACCATGAGTTGATCTAACCTCGCTATAGAGAAGCCGTAATAAAAGGTGCTAATAGAATAGGGCCTTAGAGTGTTGTTTCCTCGTACAACTTTGAAAGGAACGGATAAACTTCTTGATAATCAACGCCTTCGTTATCAGAGACGTTTTCAGTGATAGAGCTTAGAGTATTCAACCCAAATGTGCCTCGTATGTTTTCTGCGGCCTCAATCCATTCATAGTATCTCTCATTTTTAGTTTTTGAAGGTATTACAATTCCGAAACCAGTAGCCGGCAAGATTACGCCTGTTTTACGTAGTTCTTTAATTGCCCAATCTACATCATTTCTAAAAATGGTTGTTGCCTTGTTTTTTAAGCAAATCTTTAAAAATTCTTCATTTAATCCTAAAAGAGTTGCGGTTTTCCCCTCAATTTCTGAATTTCTTTGGTATCTGCTCTCTAATGAAATTGACTTCACAGCAGCCAAGAAATCATTTCTGTTATATGGTCGTTTAATTCTCATAATCTTCCCTTCTTCCTTATTGAAATTATATAACCGGTTATGCTTGCATTGTAACTTATGAACTATAATTTGTAAACTTAGGTTATAAATAGAATATTGATAATACAGTATTCTGTGGGTGTTATTAATTAGTTTTTTAATAAAATTACTAAATATATCAAGAAAATAATAATTAAAATAATAATTATATGATTAAAAGGATTATTTTAACATGTTTAATAAGTATTTGCCAGGCTTCCTTATTAAGTGGTGAATTTTTGCCAGAAGAACTTAAAGTGTAACAGTTATTTATAACAGTTTAAGAGGGAAAGGCGGAAATAATCTCAAAATTCCATCTTAAAGGTACCGAAATATAGTCTTAAGAATCTTTTTTTCAGTTTTAACCAATAATAGTTATAGAATCAGTGCAGCCTTGCATTTTTAGAACGATAAAAAAGCCACGAATGGAACGTGGCTGCTTCAATTTAATTTGCTTCTATATGCGCTCAATTCATTTTTAATGGCAAGTAAAACGTCAGCAGATTCATCTTTTTCGTATTTTGACAACCCATATGCCACTAAAATGGTATTCTTTCGACTAATGTTTTTAGGGAAGCGTTTAAGTTTATTTTTAAACGGGAGATAAAAAGCTTCAGGCGATCCTCCTGTAAGCAGGCCAATTTTTTTTAAAGTAATTAGATATCCATGGATCAGTTTGCTTGCCTGAAGCAAATCGGCGGCTCTAACAGAACCAAGAATTTTTTTCTGAATAGTCGCTAGTGAAATATCGGAATTAAACTGTTTTTGAATGAGTTCATCTAATATCATCAATTGCCATAAGCTATAAGGCGTTTCAATGGCGGTATTTAAGTTGAGCTCAACTAAACAGATTGGTGGGAATGAAGCATCCGCTATATTGTATTTAAGGATAAGCCTTTCAAATAGCGGTATTTCGTTCTCAGACAGTTGAGCATGAATATCGGCAATGGAAAAGCTTTTTAAAAACGAACGGTAGTTTTCCCTTTCTTCTGAATTTACTACATAGGCTTCTTTCATTGCCGGAGCCAAAGATACTGGTTTAGTCTGTTGTAGCTGTTTATGCGAACGGGGATAGCCTATTTCATCGAAGTGTTTATTTATTTTCTGCTTTTTCTGTGCTTTGCGTTTTTTCCGCATCTCCCGCTTTCCAAGAAGATATATACGTTTTTCATTACGACTAGTGGCTATTTGTTGATGGTATTGGTTATATACATCTAATAATTCTGCAGTGTCAGGCCACAAAAATGCTCTTGATGTCTGTTTTGGTATCATATCTTCTAATCGATGCGTAAGAGTGACATACGAAGGCGATTTATGACGTAATGAAGGCTCATAGTTAGTCGCCTCATTTATTAGGGTGCCGGTTGTCATTAACTCACCGTTATCTACTAAAAAGTATAAGTACCTGTTTCTTTTATTTATTTTTTCTAAAAGGAATTTGGAACGGGAAGGTGAAAAGAATTTTCCTTGGAAGTTCTGATTAATAAAATGATGTCCAAAAAACCAGATATCTTTAATGCCTAGACTTTTATACTTTAAATGCCGATCCAACCATTGATTATAGGCAATAGGAGAGCATTGGATTTCCATTACATATTTCTCTCCTTCGGGTGTTTCAACATAAACATCAGCTCTTTGTTGAGTATTAGGAAGCCAGTATTCCAGCTTTACTACAGAGTATTGCTTAGATATTAGCCATTGATATACCAACAGTTTCTTTTTCAAATGCTCCTGGGATTCTGAAATCGTATTAATACAGGTGGAATGTTTACCGTGTCTGAAATGCGGAACGTTAACGTCTCCTGCAGCATAGATAACAGGTTCTTTACAGCAAGGACAAAATAATTTTTTACCCGCTGTTAAATATTTGAGTGTGGTCTTAGGGAAAATTCCAGCAATATATTGTTTTTGAGTGGCATCTTCAACAATCAGCATGAGGTCCATCCTTTACTTTTTCTGTAAATTATACTTTATTTAACGGGTCAAGTCAGAAAAATGTGGATTTACAACGCTAGGGTAAATAACGTTACCAAACGACGGTTTGGGAAGGTTTTTTTAAAGGGTTATTTAAGCGTATAGCGAAATAAATAGTGAAATGCCATATGAGGGAGGGAATAGTGATTTTGAACAAAAGTAAAGCAAGTACAATTTTAGGTATTTTATCTATTCTCCCTGTCATAGTAAGTATTATTTTTTTTTATATACCCAGAGGACCTAATACTGATATTTACCTTAGAATTATTACTTTCAACATTTTATCAATTATCGGTTTTATACTTGCTGTAATCTCTTTGTTTATGTCAATATCGTCTAAACGCATAAGAAAATTATTAATAGGATTGGTCGGGTTAACCTTAAATGTATTGGTTTTATTTTTTACTTTTCTATTATTAGTTACAACAGGAATTCAAAGCTATTAATTATTTTGAATTGTTAAAAATATCTTTGATGTATACACTATTCAAAAGAACGAAAATAACGTTCCTAAATGACACTTAGGGAATGTTCGAGCCAGCAGCTAAGACCACTTTACAATCTTAGGCTGCTTTTTACTCAATCAAATCGATTTAGCACGTCTTTTAACACATTAGCTGGATAGGTTACTACAAGCTTTATTGAAACGAAAATTACCAAATTCCGTCTAATTATAAAAGGGGCGATGTTAGTGAAAAAATTGAGTTTGATAGTGTCTTTAATATTTTTATCAATAGGGTTATTAGGCTGCCAACAAAGTGATAAAGCGAAAGAACTCAATAAAGAAATTTCTCAAAATATACCAGAAAAAATGCCGAATGACTTTAATTTTTCTATTCATTTTGGTGTTCAAAAAAGGAATGAAATTAATACTTTCGATGGAACTGTAACCAAAGATTTAATAGCAGATGGTACGGCGACCACAGAGTTAACCTTAACAAAAGATGAGATGAAGGATATTTATAAAAAAATGCAAGACATTAATATAGCCGAATCAAAGGAATTTACACCTAAATCTCTATTAGGTTCAGTTTGTATGCAAGAACCGTATGAAGAAGATGAATGGAAAATTACTATTAACGGTAAAACGATAACACATTTTATTTCAGGGGAATATTGCGAACCCACGAATGATTCAAAACAACTAATTGAGTTAAGAAATGATGTCTTTAATATAATTAAAAGCAAGGATGAGTATAAATCACTTCCAAAGTCCACAGGCGGGTACGAATAGTTATTCAGCAAAGAGAGGTTTAATAAAAAAATTTATAAAGTATACAAAATAAATCTAATAAACGTTCCCAAATAAAAGTTTGGGCGCACATCTAAAAGCCACGAATCATTTAAATTGATATGCTCCCCATTAGGTA
>DEQA01000169.1 GCA_002359075.1 Planococcaceae bacterium UBA3378 | reverse complement strand
ACAAACGGTTTGAACCAGCTGCCTACCCGCTTAAACCCGCACGGTACTGCAGTAAACAACACTGCTCAACAGGTGGTCGGTTCAATCGGTACTGCGTTATTCGTAACATTCATGAACTCTGTTGCGAGCGATAAAGGAGAAGAGCTTGCAGCCGGTCTAGATATGGCGACTGCTACAAAAGCAGATTTCACACGCGTTGAGCAATTGTCTTTACTAGAAGGAGTTCAACATTCATTCTTCATCGCTATGGTTGTTACACTTGTTGCAATCGTTTTATCGCTATTCCTAAAACGTGTAAACGTAAGTCCGGAAGAAATCGAGAAACTCGAAAAACAATAAATAATAGTAGAAAAAGAGATATCTGTAGAAGGTTACTTTTACAGAGTATCTCTTTTTTTCTTACCAAAAAACAGTTTATTTGTATGCAAGACTATTATTCTCTCCATACTATCAGTCATGCTTCCCCCCTCCCCTATAAAATGAAATGTTCGAAACCTTTCCTGTCTGAGCACGTATGTAACATATAAAGAAAGTGAGGAGAATTCACGTTGGATAACAGAGAACAGCTATTGAATCATCTCGAGAAAATCGAGGCATGGGAAAAAGACCAGACAGGATTATGGTTTTGGGAAAAGCTCGGGCGGCTTCCTTTTAAGCTATTAGATAAATTAACACCAGCTTTTATACAGGAGAAAATTGCCCTGTTAGTAACAGAAATCGGCAGCTATATACAATCAGGCGGCCAATACTTAGTGAACGAAAAAGCAACGGTTGAGAAAATCGCCATCGCTGCAAATAGACCAATTGAATCTATCAAAGAAATTGGCGAAATCCCGCTTAACGATATGATTACACTCAGTGAATCTCTTCAAAATAGCAGAGTAAAGCTTGCTGCTATGCAAGGTGCCTCAACAGGAGTCGGCGGTATCTTCACATTAGCAATTGATATTCCCCTTATTTTGGGGATGGCACTTAAAACATTGCAGGAAATTGCTATGATCCATGGCTATGAACCGAACAACAAACAGGAGCGTATTTTCATTGTAAAATGTCTTCAATTTGCCTCGGCGGATATCGTAGGAAAAGAAGCCATTTTACAAGAGCTCTCTACTATGCATGAAAATCAGCAGGCAGAAAAAAGTATGATTTCCCAGCTGCAAGGCTGGCAGGAAGTATTTTTTTCGTACCGTGATAATTTGGGAATGAAAAAGCTTTTTCAAATAATACCAATCGCAGGAATTGTCTTTGGTGCCTATGCGAATAAAACGATGATGACTGATATCGCTGAAGCTGGGATCATGCTTTACCGGAAGCGGCGTATTTATGAGAAGCTTGCTGTACTGCCCACCCATGCAAATGAGCTTGAATGACCTTACTGTATATTCCTCTTTCCTGAATCATTGAATGAACCTATCTTCTAGAACATACCGTTGTATTATATAAGAAATAATGACAGAACCTTGTCAACATTCATCCTTTCTTTTTTAGCAGCCATTTTGGAATAAAGCAGCAAACAGAGCGGTCATACGGGGGGGACAGGAAGATGGAAATTGTTAGCTGGGTACTGATCGGTGTGCTTGCAACGACATTTCTAATCGTTGGTTATGGAAAGCTGTCCGGAACCCGCGCTTATCATATTGCTTTTATCAGATGGCGTCTGCCACCTTCGTTTCGGATTTTTACCGGTGTAATAGAAATGGCGGGTGCCGTATTTCTAATTATCGGCGTTTGGATACACCAGATAGCCTTAACAGGTGCTGTTTTACTTTTCTGCGTCTGTATAGGCGGTATGCTTGTCCATCTTAAAAGCCGTGACAGCACGAATGATATGTTGCCGCTCATGCTGCTCGGACTGCTCTTGTTTTTTTATATGATTCTCTTATTATTTTGGATTCTTTAGCAGCTCTTTATTTTCATCGGGAGTACAGTTTAAAGCCAGTCGCTCCTTACCGCAACTGGCTGTAACATCTCGTTATGAATGAATTTTTACTTTATCTGCTAAATCAATGAGTATCAGCTTTCTTTTTCAGGAACATTTTTATTAATACATAGGGACTTTTAACGTAACAGCCTCCCCTATTGGATCATAATTTTCATCAAACGGGGATACTATCTTTATTTCAATAACAGCAATATCCGTTATTTCTGATTCGAAATCTACAGCAGCTATACCTTGTTTTTTTTCATACGGGGCAAATACCGAGCCAAATTGGGTAGATAATGCCGGATGAAACATGGAGGTTTCATTTGTATCAGCCTGTATTTTCGCGTCGTCGATACGGAAAAAGACGGGCGTTCCTCCATTGTTTTGGACTTCTAGATTCATGAATACCAGCGTTGATGGGTCACGGCCGCCAACTGAATGTCGAATATGCTCACTTGCAGGAATTAACTCTTCAAGCCGAACTTGTGTAACAGTGAGTTTCATCGGCCCGGAAACAGCGGTATACTCTACTTCATCTGATTCAAATAAAATATGATGTACCCCCATTTCATCATTGATCTCTTTCTCACTGCCGGAAGTTTTTCTCTCTGCACTGACTACCTGCTCTTCAGTCGCACCCTCAGCTAACACAATAGGGACAGATTTTCTTTCTTTATGTATAATCTCTTTTAAAGGACTTTCCTCACTTGCGACAAAGAGAGCTATTGCTCCGATTACCACAAGAAAGCTTGTAATCAGCCCGCTTATTAGCAGCATTCGTCCTTTTCCCATGAAACCACCTCTTATCATGGTTCTATTATACCGAATCCCCTTGTATTACTATATGATTTTATTATAGTGATCTTTTATCATTATAATTTATTATTATAATTAAATTGCATATTTTTATCATTTAAGATTTCCCATTCATTATTCAGCCACTAATTGTCCTTATTTTTTTCACATAATAATATGCTGTCATTATATAAGTTATCATACCTATACAATCAGTTAAAAAGAATCAGAAAATTCCATTTAAATTACTCTATATTTTATTTCCTCCCTGACAATAAAAAACAAAAAGCTCTTTGGAGCAATTCTCCAAGAGCTTTTTGTCACTCAGTTCTTATTACTTTCCTATATGGCCTTCAAATAAATCACCAGTTCCTGGCGGTAAGCACCATCCTCTAAATAATGGTCCAGATTGTGAAAATCATATTGGTATGTACCAAAAGGAAATGTTACACTTTCTCCTTTTACTGCGGCAAGAAGACCAGCGACATCCGTAGAAACCATTTCCAAAAGCTCCTGACCTGTTTCGGTCACTACAAATATTACGTTCATACTCTCCTGAATATCCTCCTTAGGCACCGATAAATAATGTTGCTTGTGCGATTGCCAGGAAAAATGCTGCATCCCGCATAGGGCTTCCCGGCATTATTTCCAATGATACCGAAAAGTGGTCACTTTCTTCCTCATAAACAGCAAGCCACCGTGCGGCTATTGTTTCTCCTATTAAAAAGTTCGACCATTCTTCCATTTCTTTATCGATTTTCATATTTAATTGCTCGCTTTTTATAAATAACTCGGGAACACCGATCCGCCAATTTTCATATGTAATAATAAAATGTTCGTTTGTTCGTGAGTCCGCTGCTTCAAACCAAAGGCGCCCTTTCCTCTGGATTTTTTTGCATACAAACTGTTCTTCTCCTGAAGCATTTTTTACCACATACTTTACAAAGTAGCGATAATCAAAATACATATCCATCAGCTTTTTCAGTGTATTATCGTATACCCGGTTAACCGTATATACGTGCTGCCCATTCAAGTATACATGTATGTCCTCAGTGGAATTGAGCTTCGCAGGTACTTTATATAAATAAGTGTTCATATAGTCAATCCTTTAAAAAATATTGTGAATTTTATTCCAGATCCGCTCGAAGAAGTGCTGCTTTTTATCAAACTTTTCCCGTTTCTCGTATGCTTCATCCGGATGGTTTGTAATAATCCCCTCCACATCCTGCTCTAAAAACTGTTCGATATCATCGTCATCATTCACTGTCCATACAAAGAGCGGTTTCTTTAATTCCTTCGCCTTTTTTACCATGCTGTCTGTTACGAAGTATTGATCAATCGAAACAAAATCAAATTCAGTTTCAGGAAGGGATCCAACATCTATGGAATATAAAGCTCCTACCTTCAGGCGTGGCTCCAGCTCTTTTACTTCTTTAAGTACAGGGAAATAAAGCGACTGAATATAATGTACATCTAACACCTCATATTCATCAAGTAAAGAAATAAACCTTTCCGGCATATCCTCTGTTTCATGCCCATGCATCTTAATTTCAATGAGCAGTCGAATATTGTACTCTTTGCTTTTTTCCAGCATTTGTTCTAATGATGGAATATGCTCGCCCTTCCCATCAGCCCATATTTTCGTGTCCATCAGTTCTTTTTGCGTCAATTCATAGACTTTTTCGCTTTTAGCACCAAGCCGCATTAAATCCGGATCATGATAGACGATAAATTTCCCGTCCTTTGTTTGTTGAATATCGAATTCTACGAGATCCGCTCCATTTTTGGCAGCAGATTCGAGGGCACTGATAGTATTTTCCACGTCTTTGTCCTTAAATCCTCTATGCGCTATTATTTTCGTAGAAGGATCATAAACTGTCTTTTCAAGAGTACTGCTATTGATCCAGCCGCCAAGTAAATAAGCAACAACAGCAAGCGCTCCTATCCAGTACAGTGTTGTTTTCCGGCTCGCTTTTATTTGCATTATTTGTGGTTTTTCATCTGTCAGCTTAAAGGATACGAATACTAACAATTGGGAAAATACCGCCTGTAAAATGGAAAAAGAGAGTACTGCTACACACTGTGCTAACGTAACCGTAAAAGCGGCCACGATTAGCGCATGTTCCGGTGAATGGCGCTCCACAAGGAGTAATGGAATAAAGATAATCGCTAAGACAACCAATGAAACAAGCATATGAACTACTGTGATTACTCCCAGCATAGCTAGTGTTTCCACCAGCTTTCGCTTGGAAAACTGCCAGCTCATTTTTATCGCATCCCAAACGGTTGTCCGTTGATGGATCGCAAAAAACGGAAGCATAAAAATAAGACGTGTACCTAGAAGGAATATAGCTGTGATTGCTGTGAAATAAATAATTTTTCCTTCCGTAGAAGCGTACAACCCATCTACTAAAAAATCTAGCAACGGCAGATTTTGCGTTATAGAAAGAGGCAATACCGAAGAAATCAGAGGAACAGCAAGCAATAAATATATTACAAATAATACTGTTTTAAAGCTAATAAAATAGATTGCTTTCTGATTGAGCCTTCTCCACAATCCCCCTAATGTATATGGAATTTCCCGCTGCTGATGGTAGGCAAGCAGCATTAAAAATCCCATCTCATAATAAACGAATAGTAGAATAATAAGGCAAATAAATGATAGTAAAGCCAAGCATATAGGATTAGTAAACAATTGTCCTATATTTCGCTCTGTTACCCTTTGGAAGCCTATGTAATCTAGTAAAAAGGCAAATAAAAGAAAGATAAGCGGCAAGATGATAAATAATTGAAAAAATCTCACTGCTGCAAAAGACCGGATGTAATCTACCCGGTAATAATAAATAGTCCGAAATACGAGTCTGAATAAACGTTGTATACGTTCCAAAATCCCACCGCCTTATAACGACATCATCTTGTATATTATTTCCTAGAATAATATATACAAAACCTTTTACCCCCTTTTTAAAGTTATGAAATTAGTTTTTTCTAAAAAAAAACAGATAAAGCCGAATATTGGCCTTATCTGCTCTCTACTTTCATACATTTACAGGAGAAAAGAATTCATTGTATAGTGCTTTTAAAATCTGTTCTTCAAATTGACTCAATACACCAAAGACGACACTAACCTCGGAAGACCCTTGGTTAATCATCTCAATATTAGCGCCGGTAGAAGAAATAGCCGTTGTTGCCCGTGCAGCAAGCCCGGTATTATTCCGCATCCCTTCTCCTACTACAACAATCATAGAAAAACCATGGCGGAAATAGGCATCATCTGCATGCAGTTCTTCCTTTACTCGTCGGACAATACGCTCTTCCTTTTCTAGTGAGAGCTGCATAGAACGCATTATAACCGAGATGTCATCCAGCCCCGATGGCGTATGTTCATAGGAAATATTTTCCTCCTCAATAATTTGAAGGAGCTTACGGCCAAATCCTATTTCGCGGTTCATTAAATATTTTGATACATAAAGAGTCGAGAACCCGCTGTCTGCTGAAATTCCTGTCACCGGACGTGCCTGCTCTGTACGGACTGGTACAATGCGTGTACCCGGTGCAGAAGGGTTATTTGTATTTTTAATGTTCACTGGAATTCCTTGTTTATATACCGGCATTAATGCTTCATCATGGAATACAGCAAATCCTGCATATGATAATTCACGCATTTCGCGGTACGTAATCTCCTTAATTTCTGCTGGGTTGTTAATGACTTTCGGATTGGCAGAAAACACACAGTCCACATCCGTAAAGTTTTCGTAAAGCTCCGCACCAACTGCCGAGGCTAAAATTGAGCCCGTAATGTCTGAACCACCTCGGTCGAATGTACGTAAAACACCATTTTTTGTATAACCAAAGAAACCAGGGAAAATGACAACTTCCTCTGTATTCTTTAACATACTGAGATTTTGATAGGCTTCCGGTAAGGCAAATGTACGTTCTGGAAGATCATTTACGATAAGCGTGCCTTTAGGGCTCACATACCGGGCAGGGATACCTTGTGAATTGAAATATGCAGCAATGAGTTTCGCATTATTGTCTTCTCCACTTGCTTTAATATTGTCAATAAAAAGCTCTCTGTTCGATTTCTCTCCCGCCACGCGTCCCTCTAGATCTGTCGCAATAATTTCTGCCATCATATGATCCAGGCCTAAACCGGCCGCTATATCATCGTAGCGATTCACAACCGTCGCAATCTTCGCTTCTACATCGCCATTTATCAGGGCCGTTTCTGCTAAATCTATTAATAAGTCTGTCACTTTAATGTCTTCGCTTGAACGTTTTCCAGGAGCTGAAACAGCAACTACTTTTCGTTCAGGATTCGATTTAACAATGCTAAATACTTTTTTAATTTGTTCTGCATTTGCGACGGAAGTACCGCCAAATTTACATACTATCATTTCACCAGATCCTTACTTATAATGTTGTTGTACTTCTAGAAAAAACATTTGACTTTCCACAGTGTACAAACTATATGTGAAATAGTCAAGAGAATTCACAAAATTCAAGCTAATATCTACACAAAGCATGACCTATTTACGGACCCGTTTTTTTATTATATGTAATTCTGGATTAAATAGTAAGCTATTTGCACTCATAAAAGCAAAATTTACATAATGGGTAAAAAAATAGCACCAACATTAGGAAAAGGCCCAATGCTGGTACTTTCAATACTACTTTTTCGGTTGTTTAATGGGCGAAAATACAAACTCTAGTTTTTCTCCTACAAGCTTTAGCTTTGCCTTTCCTTTTTTGCCACTTTTCCAAGTGAATCGAATTTCCCTTGTTTCTTTCCCAGACAATAGCTTTTTCATATCGGTAGGTGTAATTTTCCCCTTCATCAATGTTTTACTGATAAAAAATTTACATCCCTTGTTTGTACAGTTGTATCCTTTAAATCCTTCTATGACCTGCTCACCGCAGCTGACACATTTTCCGACAACTACCACTTGCTTCTCCGGAACGGCCATTTCAAGGCTTTTCATCCGATCGGTTGTTTCTTGAATGAATTGTTTCATCTCTTTATAAAATTGCCCTGAATCAAGAGTACCGTCAACAATATCCTTCAGCTTTTTGCTCCATATCGCGGTTAGTACAGGAGAAACAACATCATGGTCGCCAAGACTCGTAATGACATCAATCCCGAAATCTGTAGCTGCCAAACTCTTTCCGTCACGGGTCATCATGCCAATGGAAAGCAGTTTTTCAATAATCTCTGCTCTTGTCGCACTTGTCCCAATCCCTTCTGCATCTTTTAGAATCGCTTGCAGCTGCTTATCCTCCACAAAACGGCCCGC
>DEQA01000166.1 GCA_002359075.1 Planococcaceae bacterium UBA3378 | reverse complement strand
CCCTTTTCTAAAAGTATTACTTGTTTATTTTGTTCGGCAGCGGCAATGGCAGCCATCAAACCAGATGGACCTCCACCGATTACAATTACGTCTGTCATAAATATAGCTCACTTTCTTTGTCGATTTGTGTACTCATTATTATACATGAATAGAAGAAATGAATTGAGTAAATGTGTTCATACATGTAAACTAACAGATGGATTGTTTTTTAACAAAATAGTAATTCCCTATAGATTGGAAGGATTTTATGTCTTCATTGATGAAAGGCACGGCGATTTTAACGATCGGCCTATTTTTATCGAAAGTATTGGGCCTTATTTATATTTTTCCGTTTTACGCCATTGTGGGAGAGGAAAATATAGGGCTGTACCAATATGCTTACATTCCTTATAACATTATGCTGTCTATCGCTCTTTCGGGACTTCCGCTCGCCGTCTCAAAGTTTGTTTCGAAGTACAACGCACTAGGAGATTATGAGACGGGGAGAAGATTGCTTCGATCTAGTACAAAATTGATGATTTTGACTGGAATTGGCGGATTTTTATTATTAAATCTATTATCTACTCCAATTGCTCATATTGTCATTAAAGACGATGAGCAAATTTACAGCGTTGGAGAAGTAGCGGACGTAATCAAGTGGGTCAGCTTTGCGTTGCTTGTTGTGCCGTTTATGAGCTTAATCCGCGGATTTTTCCAAGGATATGGTCATTATTTGCCGACTTCTGTATCGCAGCTTGTTGAACAAATTGCCCGCATTATCATCCTGCTCGGAGGCGCCTTTATTGTGATGGTGCTTCTAAAAGGTTCACCGGCAACAGCTATTAATTTTGCTGTATTTGCGGCTTTCATCGGAGCAATTGCCGGCCTTGTTGTACTCCGTTATTTTTGGAAAAAACACAAGCCGGAATTTGATGGGAAGCTCGCTGTAAGTGTCGCAACCGAAGAAAGGGTGCCACTGTCGAGTTTGTATGCAGAATTGCTGAAATATTCGATTCCTATCGTTTTTGTCGGTTTAGCCAACCCTTTATTCCAGTTGGTTGATATGCTGACATTCAATAGTACAATGGCATCGATTGGCCTCGCGAAAGTGACAGACACGTATTTTACGATGCTGAACTTCCTGACACATAAAATTGTCATCATTCCCGTCATGCTGGCGACAGGCTTTTCCATGGCGTTGATTCCGACCGTTACGGAATATTATACGCTTGGAAAATTAGGCTCCTTACGAAATGCGATGGATAAGACCTATCAGGTACTGTTATTCATCACTGTTCCTGCAACGGTAGGGATCATGATTTTGGCACCGTATATTTATCATCTTTTATATGAGCAAAGTGAGATGGGTACTCTTGTTCTTACCCATTATGCACCGGTTGCCATTTTATTTGCGCTGTTTACAGTGACGGCGGCGCTTCTGCAGGGCATTGATTATCAAAAGTGGATTGTATTTAGCTTATTGACAGGTGTATTGGTGAAACTTGTGCTGAATATTCCATTGATTAGATGGCTGGAAGTAGACGGTGCTATCGCAGCAACAGCTCTTGGCTACGGGGTAACAATTGCTATTAATATTGTTGTGATTCATAAAACACTGGATTATAAATCAACGATGGTGAAACGCCGCATTTTGCTTATTTTTATTTTATCGGGCATTATGGCAGCGGGTGTTGCCGGAGTGACAGCACTGCTCAATACTTTCCTGACGGCTGATACAAAAATGATGGCTCTTATTTACTGTCTGGTAGGGGCAGGTGTCGGGACAGCCATCTACGGATTTATTTCACTGCGGCTAGGGCTTGCACAAAAGCTGCTTGGTGCAAAAGTGATAAAAATTGCGAATAAATTAGGGTTCAAATAGGAGGCTGTAGGATGCGTTTAGATAAATTATTAGCAAATATGGGCTATGGTTCACGAAAGGAAGTCAAACAGCTGTTAAAAGAGAAAGCAGTGACGGTTGATGGAATCGTTGTAAAGGATGCGGCGATGAAGGTGGATCCCGAACAGCAGGATGTCTCCGTTTACGGCGAGCGCGTTATTTATACCGAGTTCATCTACCTTATGATGAACAAGCCGCCGGGGGTCATTTCGGCAACAGAGGATCGCTATGATGAAACGGTTATCGATTTACTTGATCCAGTAGCACAGCATTTCAAGCCGTTTCCCGTTGGACGTCTAGATAAGGATACGGAAGGGTTATTGCTGATTACGAATGACGGTAACCTATCCCACAACCTTCTTTCACCAAAAAAACATGTGCCAAAAACGTACTATGCCACAATAGACGGAATTGTTACAGAGACGGATATTGAAGCTTTTCGACAAGGCGTGGAATTGGATGATGGCTATGTAACAAAACCGGGGGAATTAGTCATTTTGAAATCTGATGATGTATCAGAAATTGAATTGACGATTCAGGAAGGAAAATTCCATCAGGTAAAGCGGATGTTTGAAGCAGTTGGTAAAAAGGTGACGTATTTAAAACGCCTTTCGATGGGATCGCTTGTGCTGGATGAGGCGCTGGAACTTGGGGATTACCGTGAATTAACCGAAGAAGAGCTGAAGTTGTTAACGACATATAGAGAATCATAGCAAAAAGAATGCTCCCCGACGAAAGGAGCATTCTTTTTTATTTCATGGTTGTATTTTCTTATGAAGTTAGCTTTACTTTTTTATTCGTCGTTGTCCATTTGCCTCGACTCGGGCTCATTACCAAGTCATTAAAGGCTAACACATTCAAATCTCTTTGAATGGTGCGAGGAGTGATGTTGAACTCTTCGACTAAATCCTGTGTAGACACTTCTCCTTTAGTAAGAATAAACATGTACACGTCTTTAATACGATTAAGCATTCTGTCAGTAGTTGGTTTCATCATAAATGAACCACTCCTTCATCTTAGTTCTCATGGCAAAGACTAGCGGACGACAAGTTGCGTGTGGGTACACAAAGGCTTTGGATTTCTGCCTTAGACAGCCCCTTTTCATATAG
>DEQA01000221.1:1986-2758 GCA_002359075.1 Planococcaceae bacterium UBA3378 | reverse complement strand
AATACTAATACTAATACTAATACTGATACCGCTGCTTCTACTTCTACGTCACAGCCGGTCTCCGCTTTTTCGGATGTTGATGGGAAGGTCATAGAAGTAACGGAAGAAAAAATCACGGTCGACATACCACTGCAAGGTGAAAAAACATTCACGATTGATCAAAATACAAAAATTGAAGACTTTCTTCAACCTTTAAAGAAAGGCTCTCTCGTTGATATTGAAGCAAATGGTGACCTAGCCTACAAAATTGAAGCAGAGAAGACAATCGATGCTCACGGAACAATCGTTGCAGTTACAGAGGATGCGGTGACAATCAATTACAACGGTACAGAACAATCATTTAAAAAGGCTTCGAACTTCCGTATTGATTCGGACGGATATGTCGGCGCAATCGAAGGCTTACCTTCTGAATTTTCCCTGAATGAAAATTATGAAATGATTGACCTTGAAATCGATATCGACGACTAAACAAGGCAATTCGGGAGAACCAATTAAAAAGCAGACAAATAATGAACCTTCGGATTCGAGCATTTTAACATGCGAATAATGGGAAGCCTTATTCAAAAGGCTTCCCTTAAACTACATATAAACTTTACATTGAATTTTAGCACAGCCATATTTCAAAGGTTTTGTGTTATCCACGTCCAGCCTGGAATGATGGATACAGTGTCATACCGCCATCTGCAAAGAGCGTAATTCCTGTTACATAGCTTGACTCTGAAGATGCAAGCCATACAGCTACTGATGCAATTTCATCCGGCTCCCCGATGTA
>DEQA01000221.1:473-1912 GCA_002359075.1 Planococcaceae bacterium UBA3378 | reverse complement strand
ACTGCGTTAATCGGTGTATTGATAGCTCCCGGCCCAATATTATTGACACGGATTCCTTTTGGCGCGTACTCCAAAGCCAGTGTCTCAGTCATTAGCTTAATCCCGCCTTTACTCGCTGCATAATGCACGAATAACGGCCAAGGTATTCTTTCATGAACACTTGACATGTTAATGACATTTCCTTTTATGTTGTTTTCTACAAAATATTTAATTGCTTCACGGCTTCCGAGGAAAGCCCCTGTTAAGTTTGTATTTATTACTCGATCCCAATCGCTTAACAGCATCTCATGAGATGGAGAAGCGTTTTCTAAACCAGCATTGTTGATCATAATATCTAATTTTCCAAAGTGTTTAATCCCGGCCTGTACTAAGTCAACAACATCAGTTTCTACTGTTACATCGGCCTTTACAGCAATGGCCTCTCCACCAACTTTTTTGATTTCCTCTAAAACACTTGTCGCCTCTTCCTCAGAAAACAGGTAATTGACAACTACCTTTGCTTTTTCCTTGGCAAAACGAATAGCCATCGCTTTACCTAATCCAGTGGATGATCCTGTAATACAAACTACTTTACCTTCTAAATCTTTATACATCTTTAAGTCCCCTCCTATTTATTCTTTGGCAAACCCCAGCATGACACCCGCTATGACGATCAAAATAATACCAATAATAACTCCCGTAATTTGACGCTTTGTTTTTCTCTCGCCCAAAATAAGGATACCGCCGAGTGTTGAAATAACGATCCCCATTTGGGAAAGTGAAAAGCTGGTCGCTACCCCGACTCTTGGCTGTGAGATAAATAAAAACAGATTCCCAGCTGCCCAAATGAGACCGGGGAGAATGTTGCGAATGGCATATTTATTAAATGGTTTATGTTTAAAGGTGAATAAGACTCCCCCTATAACCATACCAATTGCCTGCGGTAGTAAAGCAGTCCATCCGTCTATATCAAATAGGCGGATTACTACGACGTAAACTAAATAACCAACCGTCGATATTAATAAAATAACGATTCCTTTTTTTAAGTTTCTTTGTGCTTCTCCGCCTTCCGTCTGCTCTTGGTTCGGGAGCGATGTTAGAATAATACCGATGATGATAAAAACTAGAGCAAGTACACCAAGAATAATCGATGTTCGTGTAGACCATTCATTAAAAACGATTACTCCAAATAATGAAGTGGAAACTAACTGAAGCCCTGTTGAGATAGGCATCGTTAAGGAAACTCCCATTAATTGAATACTTTTCAACTGATTAATTTGTCCGACAGCCCAAAATAATCCTGAAACAATTCCGACACCAAAAATTAAAGGGGTCAAAGTAGGCTGTACAAAAAGATAGATACCTATGGAGAAAATTAACGCCCCAAACGTAGTTCCAAGTAATTGACTGTAAGGTCCACCCCCCAGTTTTACGTTAAACAGCACGATACTTCCCCAAAA
>DEQA01000221.1:0-388 GCA_002359075.1 Planococcaceae bacterium UBA3378 | reverse complement strand
GTTTAGATAGATACCTCTAAATTTTTGTTTTTAAACAAACTAATGACTGAGCAATATTATTATCAGCTGGGAAAAACTTTCCTTCGTTAGTATTGTAGGAGAAAGATTAAATATATTTGATTTAGCTAAATCGGAACCTTTACATCTCGGCCTGATCTGTTCCTGCAAATTAAAGTGCCGGAAGAAATAGGAACAACTTTATTTGGCACCGTTGTTCAGTATTTTCTTTAAAAATTATCCAATCATAGAAAAAGGGCAACAACCGAGGATCTAGAAGATCTCCGGCTATTGCCCGTTCTCTCAAATAATTGAGACAAACCTTATGTTACGCGTAGCTTCTTGCAAAAAACATCATACAAAAAATACCTAATCACCTCTTCATTTACCT
>DEQA01000223.1:387-5117 GCA_002359075.1 Planococcaceae bacterium UBA3378 | reverse complement strand
GAACGCTGCATACCGTTGTCTATTCACCTATGGACGGAAGTAATCGGAATGGGTGAAAATACCAGTCCACTAGCAGTACCTCTTACACACTATATGGAGGGGGACTCTTCTGGATTCTATCACGGGTGTCATTTGTCTAGAAAGTTAAAGAACGAAAAAACTGAGGAGAAACGAATTTCCCATCAGTTTTCCTGTATGCTATCTCCTGTTCTCTTTTTTTGGCGGTAGAGTAATACGGCCAGTAAGATGATGAGAACAATCAAGAGGAAATAAAAAGGGTGATGGCTTATTGCTGCAATGATGCTGAAGGACGCAGTAGCAAGCACTAACCCGTAAATCATGTTGCCTATTGTGGTAGCCACCACAAAGTGCGAAGTTTTAATGGTGCTCAGCCCGGAGGCGATGTTAATTAAATTTGTCGGCATAAATGGAAGGATGCGCCCCGATAAAACAAAGAGAAAGCCATTTTTCTCTATTTTTTCATGATATTTTTGGGCTGTTGCAGGCGAAAAGGCATCATGGAAAAGATAGCGGATCGACAAAAAGATGAGTGTGCTGCCAATTACACTGCATAAACAGCCATATAAATAACCGACCCAAAAGCCGAATAACGTAATGTTCGTAGCGATGACCAGAACGAGCGGGATAAAGGTAAATAAGTTCTGCAAAATCATAATGACAAGCATGATCAGGCAAATGAGCAGAACATTATGATGTGCCAGCGTACGAATTGTTTCCGGCGTTAAGTCTGCAACCGTTAAGCCACTCATTTTTAACAAAAAGAACAAACAAAGAACGACAGCTATGTATCCGACTACGCGGTAAATGAGTTTGTGTTTATTCATAGGTGGCTCCTTTTGCAAGGGGATAGCTCGAGTAGTTGCTTACTATTTTCTTTATCCTTCACTGTGTTTCTAGTAGGATGACCACCAGAGTATTCCGTCTTCTTAATGAATAGATTGATTATTATAAGGTCTTTTTTATTATCTAATAAAGCTGACGACTTCATAGTAATGTTGCCCAGACAGCTTATTTGCGGTAGAGTAACCATAAATTCACTTCCTAACTTTACTATTGTAGCAATATTTTTGAATAAATTAAAGAAAGTAGAATTTATATAAGAGTAGGGGGGATTAGCTTTTAATTGATAATTTTCAGAGTAAATATAGCGGATACTCAATATAGTAAAATAGGATACGAGGAGTCGGAAAGTATTGGCTGGTGGTACACATAAAAAGGAGAGCAGTCTAGAAAGTTAGTACTTTCTAGATCGCTCTCTCTTATTTTAGAGATAGTTTCTTAGGTAAGTATATCTCTGATTCTTATAAAATCTTAATTATTGTGCAGTTAATCCGCCATCGATCACGAATTCTGAACCTGTTGAATAGCTTGAATCGTCAGAAGCTAGGAATAATACCATTTTAGATACTTCTTCTGATTGTGCTAAACGTTTTAATGGAATACTTTTTGCGAATGCTTCTACTGCTGCTTTTGTGTCTTCTTGTACGATCATTGGTGTTGCGATAACGCCTGGGTGTACAGAGTTTACACGAATACCCATTGGTGCTAGGTTTAATGCAGCTGCTTTTGTCATACCGCGTACTGCGAATTTTGTATCTGTGTAACCAATAGCGCCGCCTACTAAACCGTTCATAGAAGAAATGTTTACGATTGAACCGCCGCCAGCTTTTGCCATAGAAGCTGCTACTGTTTTCATTCCTAGGAATACAGATACTTGGTTAATTTCTACGATACGACGGTATTCTTCTACTGTCACATCAAGCATATTTTTCGCCATTGTAATACCAGCGTTGTTTACTAATACGTTAACAGGACCAAAAGCTTCTTCTGCTTTTGCGATTACTGTTGCCCAATCTTCTTCAGAGGCTACGTTTTGTTTAACGAAAAGGGCATTTTCGCCTAATTCAGCTGCGAATGCTTGTCCTTTTTCCTCGTTTAAATCTGTTAAAACTACTTTTGCCCCATTTTCTACAAATAATCTTGCGTGTGCTGCACCCATACCTTGTGCTGCTCCTGTAATAATTGCTACTTTTCCTGCTAAACGACTCATGTAAAAAGCCCCCTAAAATAAATTCACTTTAAATGATAGTTAACTATCACTTTCGTACTTCTAGTAAACAACTTTCCTGACCGAATGTCAATTAAACAGGCTTATTTAAATTGGCCGAATATAAGATAAAAAGATATCCTTCATCATCGTAAGCTGTTTGTTCGCAGAAAGCAGTAAGGAAAGATCGGGGTCATGGATCGCCAAACTGGACTTAAAGGAGAATAAACTGAAACTTTGCACCATCGTCAAAATAAATACATCTAATTCAATATCCGTTCTTAAAGAGCCGTCTTGTTTGCCTTGCTCTGCCAATGTAACTAAGATACTCGCCAATCTCCTCCGTGTGAAAAAGAATTCAGCATATTGTCCAGGCGATTGCTCCGATAATTTTTCATATAAATCGAACGACTCGAAATATTTTGCTAAGCGCAGTTTTGGGTCTTTAGTTCCTTCTATATAGTAAAGCAGAATTTGCTCCACTTTCTCATATGCCGTGATGTTCTGCTCGATAATCTTTTCTATATCTGCAGTCATTTCCTCCGTAATGGCATTCGTCGTGGCAATCAATAAATATTCTTTCTTAGGGAAATAGCGAAATAAAGTAGCTATCCCAATATCAGCAGCATTTGCCACGTCCTGCATTTGAACATTTTGCACGCCCTGCTCCAAAAATAAATCTTTGGTAATTTGAATAATATGATGACGGCGCTGCTGTTTTTGTTTTTCTCTTTTACTCATTTTCGTCACTCCAACCGTTCTTTGTTTAGTAATTGTAACATGTATACTTTAAATTCACTTGCATGCTGAAGGATAAAGAGGCTTAGAAAGGGGAGATGATCAGCATCTATATCCGAGACTGCATAATTTAAAGCGTTTCCTTTTCTTTTTTAAACTAAACAGGATTGGTGAGTTATTAAATATATTTTGTTGAAAATTATGTAAACGATAATTATAGTCAAGGCATCCTGCGATGAAAGGTGAGGTAAATGAAGAGGTGATTAGGAATTTTGTTGTGTACTGCAGCCTTAATTCTTGGGATTTTTACGTTTTCCAATAATTCTTTAGCAATAGAGAAGGATAAAGTTGAAGTGGGTACTGTTTTACACTATAGTTACTTCTCCAATACCTGTATGCTGAATGGAAAAGGAGTAGGGGCTGTCATATAGAAAGTAATTACTGTAATTGGAGGAGGAGAAAAATATAAAATTTAAAGTTATGATCAATATGCCCATTTCTAATAATGAAGTTCCGGATTTAAGAGAAGTTGTCGGATGGGAGAGACGAGATGGGGATTATCCGGCATTGTTTGAACGCTGTAATTTTTGGGCCGGGGTGAGGGATGAGCATAATAAGCTGATTGCCTTTGGATATATTTGTGGAATGGGATTAGAACATGGATATATGGAAGACATCATCGTTCATCCAAACTATCAGAATCAGGGAATTGGAGTCGAGTTGGTAAAAGTGTTATTAAAGGGGTCTGCACAGTTTGGGTTAAAAATTGTTACCGTGTCATACGAGGAACATAATACGAATTTTTATAGAGCGGGCGGATTTACGCCTAGTTCAGGCGGTGTATGGTTTTCATCCGACTAAGAAGATAAGAAATTAGTAGACATCCATCAGCAAAAAGCCAAAACGCTAATAGTCAACGCTTTGGACTTTACTGTATATATTTCCATGTTATGAACAGCTGTATTTTAGACTTTTGTATTTAAAAATGGCTGACCCCAAAAAAAGCTGTTAAAGGCTGAGTACGTCCATTTTTGTTCCATTCATGATATAACTGAAAGACTTTTTTGATATTCCCCTGGTACCGTTCCTCGACTAAATATTGAACAGCCGATGAGCTCCTCCAGTAATTCAGCATGATGGCAGAAAGGCTTTCTGCACGATAGCTTTCCGTGCCAAAGTCGTTGAGTGAATGCCGGCCGTATTTATCTTTAAATAACTGAATCATTTTTTGATCTATTGCACGAGCTTCTTCTAATTGTACAGGAGTTAAGGTGAATTTCTGGGACATGTATTCACACATGCCTTCCTCAAACCAGATACTATCGAAGTGATCGTCCTCAAATTCGTCCGGGAATAGCTCAATATGATGTGTCAGTTCATGAGCCAATACGCAAAAAACATGATCAATCGTAATCGAGTTAAAGTAATTTTTAATTTCCTGTATATGTAATTCTTCAGAATCCTCTATTTCATCTAATTGCGAAAGAAAAAAAGTGCGCCATTCCTGTACACTGGGCGTAATATAAATCGCATCTCTGTTTGTATAAGCCGGCACTGGAACTTTCGAAAAAATGGATGTCGCATTTTCACTCGTTGTCCAGATGATTGCTTTAGGAGTCTCCCGTAAATCAAATTCTTTTACAAGCAATTGTTTATAACTGTCCCATTTGCTATGTAATTGTTTTATATCCTCTTTGTATAATTCGTATTCATCCATACTTTCAAACGCCAGAATGTGTTTCATCGTTTATAACCTCCTCATGCTGTAATTATACTAATATAAGCATAAGAGGTGGATTTAATTTTTACATTAATTTAATTTAATGGTATTAATACCGTAATTAAGAGTCAAGTTCCGCTTTGACAGGACATTTTCATAGGGGCACGTGCTCATCCCAAAAGAGTCGCCAGCCGCCACTCCAAT
>DEQA01000223.1:0-318 GCA_002359075.1 Planococcaceae bacterium UBA3378 | reverse complement strand
TTTGTCTCAATTATTTGAGAGAATGGGCAATAGTCGGAGATCTTCGAGATCCTCGGTTATTGCCCTTTTTCTATGATCGGATAATTTTTAAAGAAAATACTGAACAACGGTGCCAAATAAAGGTGTTCCTATTTCTTCTAGAACTTTAATTTGCAGGCACAAATTAGGCCGAGATGTAAAGGTTCCGATTTAGCTAAATCAAATATATTTAATTTTTCTCCTACAATACTAACGAAGGAAAGTTTTTCCTAGCTGATAATAATTTTGCTCAGTCATTATTTTGTTTAACCACAAGAATTTAGAGGTATCTATCTAAAC
>DEQA01000276.1 GCA_002359075.1 Planococcaceae bacterium UBA3378 | reverse complement strand
AGAATACTTTTCTTTGTGCCTTTTATTTTTGTGAAAAAGGGGTAAACATTTATAGAGGATTGTATTTTGCTATGTGACATATAAGAGAGGAGGGCTTCTTTCATAAGAAACAGTGCCAATAGCGAAGAATAGATACCTGCTTTTCTAATCAACCGCAATGTAAAGGAAGTCAGACTTCCTACTATTAAATAGGTAAATGAAAAGGAGGGACAAAATGTTTATTTCTCATTAGCCATAAAGTAGCAATTCATAAAAATGAGAGAGTTGGCTAAAGAGACTAAAATGGATGTACAGCTACTTTAAGTTAAACAATCCATTGACCGCTTCATATTTTACGATCTTTCTTCATTTCAAGGGCTCCTGTATAGATGACACTACCGTAGCTGTACTTTTTGAGACATCTATATATCTGAGACTAATTTGCAAGCAGGTCGTCCTCCTTGAGAGATACTTAGTATGGGGGTAAAAGCAATATATGAAATTTTTAACTGCATAATATCATGATAGTATGCTTACTAGGTCGAAACTCACTAATTATAAGATTTTATTATCAATTAATGTAAGCGCAACCATGACTAAATATGCAAAATATTAAAAATGTTCGAAATGTGACAAAATAATAGCCAACTCTTATAAAAAGTATGTTACAATGTTGGCGTTATAACTAATTAAATATAAAGAGGCGAATTTATAATGGCTGAAAATTTAAACCTATTCACATCAACACAGGAAGTTATTCAGGAAGCATTAGGCAAACTTGGTTATGACGAAGCAATGTATGATTTACTAAAAGAACCGCTTCGTTTACTAACAGTACGTATTCCTGTAAAAATGGATGACGGCACGACAAAAGTATTTACTGGTTATCGTGCGCAGCATTCGGATGCAGTAGGTCCGACAAAAGGTGGGGTACGTTTCCACCCAATGGTTAGCGAAGAAGAGGTAAAAGCACTTTCTATGTGGATGACATTAAAGTGTGGTATTGTTGATCTTCCATATGGAGGAGGTAAAGGCGGTATTATCTGCGATCCACGACAAATGTCTATGGGTGAATTAGAGCGTTTAAGCCGAGGTTATGTTCGTGCAATTAGCCAGATAGTAGGTCCTACTAAGGATATCCCGGCACCGGATGTTTTCACAAATGCGCAAATTATGGCATGGATGATGGATGAATATAGCCGGATTGACGAATTCAACTCACCAGGCTTTATCACAGGTAAACCGATTGTTCTGGGCGGATCACAAGGTCGTGACCGTGCAACAGCAGAAGGTGTAACGATTGTTATTCAAGAAGCAGCGAAAAAACGCGGACTGGATATTAAAGATGCGCGTGTAGTAATCCAAGGTTTCGGTAATGCAGGAAGCTTCCTTGCAAAATTCATGAGCGACTTAGGAGCAAAAGTAATCGGTATTTCCGATGCATACGGTGCTCTTCATGATCCGAACGGATTAGATATTGACTACTTATTGGATCGTCGAGATTCTTTCGGAACTGTTACCACACTATTCGAAAATACACTTACAAATAAAGAGTTACTTGAGTTAGACTGTGATATTTTAGTGCCTGCTGCCATCGAAAACCAAATTACAGCAGAAAATGCACATAACATTAAAGCTGATATCGTTGTAGAAGCTGCAAATGGCCCTACAACAGCAGAAGCTACAAAAATCCTAACTGAACGTGGTATTCTGTTAGTACCGGATGTTCTTGCATCAGCTGGTGGTGTAACGGTATCTTACTTTGAATGGGTACAAAACAATCAAGGATACTACTGGACAGAAGAAGAAGTACACGAGAAACTATACCGCAAAATGGTGGATGCATTTGAAAATGTTTATACAACGGCAACAAACCGAAATATCAATATGCGTCTAGCAGCATATATGGTAGGTGTCCGTCGTACAGCTGAGGCTTCCCGCTTCCGTGGATGGGTTTAATAGGTATAAAATAGAGCTGTGTGAGCAATCACACAGCTCATTTTTTTAGTTGGGAAATAAGACTTATAGCCCGCTCTGTTATTAAAGAGAGGGCTGCTATTAAACAAAAGAGGTGTTGGGATATGAATAGCTTTACGTTTTGGAATCCAGTCAGATTACATTTCGGCAAAAATAGTATTGAACAGCTGGTAAAAGAAGCGCTTCCTTATCATAAAGTATTGATTGTATATGGTGGAGGAAGCATTAAAAAAAATGGTGTTTATGAAGATGTTACAAAGGCATTGACAGGAAAGGAAATCTTTGAACTGCCGGGTGTTGAGCCAAACCCTCGCGTCTCCACAGCCCGCAAAGGAATTGAAATTTGCAAAAAGGAAGGTATTGACCTTGTGCTTGCAGTAGGGGGAGGTTCTGTAATTGATTGTGCGAAGCTGATTGCTGCAGGAGCTAAAATTGAAGAAGATGCTTGGGATCTCGTCAAGAAAAAGGTAGTGGCAACAGAAGCTCTTCCGTTAGGGACAGTCCTGACATTGGCTGCCACTGCATCAGAAATGAACTCAGGCTCTGTTATTACAAATTTAGAAACGAAAGAAAAGTTAGGGTGGGGCAGTCCTGCTACTTTCCCGACATTTTCAATTTTAGATCCAAGCTATATGTTTACTGTACCGGCAGATCAAACAGTAAATGGTATAGTAGATACAATGACACATATTTTCGAACAATATTTTAATAATGCAACGAATACGCCGATTACAGATGAAATGAGCGAAGGGATTTTACGGACAATTATTGAAGTAGCGCCGAAAGTCCTGAAGGAGCCAGACAACTATGAATATCGTGAAACATTGATGCTTGCCGGTACAATGGGGCTGAATGGTTTTTTATCAATCGGGTCCAGGGGGGACTGGGCAACTCATAATATTGAACATGCCATTTCTGCCTATTATGATATTCCACATGCGGCCGGGCTGGCCATCCTATTTCCGAACTGGATGCGCCATAATCTGTCTGTCAATCCAGCACGATTTGCTCGACTGGCAGAAAAGGTATTTGGTGTTGATCGTCAAGGCCGTTCTGATGAAGAAGCGGCTAATGAGGGAATTGAATGTTTGCGTGAATTTTGGCAGTCAATCGGGGCTCCGAGTCGCCTAGCAGATTATAATATTACAAATGTAGAGTTTGACGGTATCATTGAACATACGATGTTTAATGGGCCGTTTGGTAATTTTAATAAACTTGACCGGGAAGATGTAAGAGCTATTTTGGAGGCATCCTTATAATAATGTGACCGGAAACGGTTTCTTTTCCATTAAGAGTTTATCTTCTATTATAATTAAACAGGCCTCCTTTATTTGTTAAAGGAAGGCCTGTTTATTAGTTATGTTTCCAAAGAGTAATTTCATCGTCCTCATCAAAAGCGATTGTTACTTTCGTTACCCCTTTTTGAGCCATAATTAATTTAGTCAGCTCATCACGTACATCATCAAGATAGGCGAGGGATAATTCGGGATTTGTCTCTGCTACTAACTCTACATGAAGGAATTCCCCTTCTTTAATCACTTCAAGACGAGCTATATCTTTTACATGAGGATCCTCCATCACAAGTTGTCCAATATGAATCATCATCTCTTCATCTGTCTCACCGATTGCTCCTCTTGCATTATCAAGGAAGACCCTGCCTACTACATAAAACATCATAAGCCCAATAATCATTGATACGAGTCCTTCGATACGATGGAAGCCTGTAAAATAGGCGATCACGATAGCAATGAATGCTATTAAATTGCCGCTTGTCGCTACCGAATCTTCCATCCATACCAGCTTGGTAGCCGGTTTTGCCCGGTTCAAATATTTAGCGGAGATAGGAATTGCCATAATACCTGCATGCTGGACGTTCACATCGCGCAATATTTCTTTGGCTGCTTTATGAAGGACGAAACCTTCTAAAATAATCCCCAGTGTTAAGACACCAAGAGCAATAAGTGTGCCGGTAGATTCATTGGCAGGGTGCTTAAAATGATGCCACCCTTCTTTAATTGTTTCATAGGAAAGAATGGCTACGATAAGCACGGCACCGAGACAAACGAGATTGACTACCCTTCCATAACCGTTAGGGAACTTAGGCGTAGGTGCTTTTTTGGATAATGCTGAACCAATATAAACAAAAAATTGATTAGCGGCGTCACCGAATGAATGCATCATTTCTGCAAACATGGCGACATTGCCGGTAAAGAAAAATGCCGCTCCTTTAATGAGGCCTAAAAGTGAATTGACTAAGGCAGCGATAAGAGAGGGTTTACTCCCTCCCTTTAAAAGTAGAAAAAACTGTTTCATATATTGACCTCCTTACAATTTTAATAGAATAAGGTGCTCTTTATCTCCTTTTCCCATCCATTAGAAATCAATTTCGATTTTTTCGATGAATTCAAGCTCGTGCAAAATCGTATAAATCCAGAATGTATCTTTTGGGATGAGGGCGGAGAAGCGGATGTTTACCTCATGGCGGGATAGATCATCTTTCATAGGGTAATCGCGGATACCAACATGCTCCACTACCAGATCATGCTTTGTCATTCTATCAATTAAGATTGGTAGTTTAGAAATGTCAGTAATCATCACCTTTAATGATAATTCACGCATACGTAATCTTTTAGGTCCGATTTTAATAAGAAAGGGAGCGATTAATTCAATACCAATTACTACAATGAGTACAGTGGCGAACGCCTGAAAATAAAAACCGGCTCCTACCGCAATCCCGATACCAGCCGCTCCCCAAATCATAGCAGCTGTAGTTAAGCCTGTTATACTGTCATTTCCGCGCCGCAAAATAACCCCGGCTCCTAAAAATCCAATTCCGCTTACTACTTGTGCTGCTAAGCGTAAAGGATCCATTGTAATATTAATATCATCCCTCGAAGGGGTCATATAAGCTGTTTCAATAGAAATGGTCGTAAGCAGACAACTGAATGTAGCGATGACAAGACTCGTTTTCAAACCAACCGGCTTCTTTTTTAGTTCCCTTTCAATTCCGATTATTAAACTTAGCGTACCGGCGATCACTAACTTGATCAATATTTCAATAGACAACGAATCACTTAATAAGAAATCCACACTATCATCCTTTCTTCTGTTTCATATTGCGAATGAACGTTTTTGAGGTAAAATAAATAAAGTTAAGGCGGTGAATATATGTTTAATGAAAAGGCAAGACCTTATATAGCAATTATTATTGGAGTTGCTTCGGTATCCATGTCAGCAATTTTTGTTAAATTAGCAAATGCTGAATCAGCTGTAATTGCTTTTTATCGTATGTTTTTTTCAATCCTTATTATGAGTCCATTATTTTTCTTGAAATATAGGGGAGAGATAAAACTCCTTCATAGAAAAGATTGGATCTTCTCGACAATCGCCGGGATATTCTTGGCATTTCATTTTATATTATGGTTTGAATCATTGAATTACACTTCTGTAGCAAGCTCTACTGTATTAGTTACCCTACAACCGCTGTTTGCGTTTATTGGTACCTACATATTTTTTAAAGAAAAAGTATCACTGCAGTCTATTGTAGCAGGTGGTATAGCGATTATTGGAAGTTTCTTAATCAGTTGGGGAGATTTCCTTGTAAGCGGCTCTGCTCTTTACGGTGATCTGCTAGCCTTGATTGCTTGTGCTCTTATAACGGGTTATCTGTTATTTGGTCAGGATGTACGGCAAAGATTATCGTTAATAACCTATACAATGGTAGTATATAGCGTAAGTACGATCTGTTTGTTCTTTTATGTCCTTATCGCGGGACAATCATTTGGCCCTTATGAACCAACAGACTGGTTTTGGTTTAGTCTGCTTGCTATTGTACCGAACCTTTTAGGACATACATTATTTAACTGGTCACTAAAATGGGTAAGTACTAATACTATTTCGGTTGCTATATTATTTGAACCGGTGGGTGCAGCCATTTTGGCATATTTTGTTTTTGCTGAAAAATTAATTGCCTCTCAAATAGTAGGAGGCTTAATAGTAGTAGGCGGTATATCGCTGTTTATCGTGGATTTTAAAAAAGTTAAAGATTTTTTTAAGAAAACTATTGCATAGTACATAAATATGCTGTATATTATTACTTGTCCTTAATGAGACACCGACACAGCAAAGTATAAAAAAAATATTAGTGTTGACATCAAATTAAGGATGAGTTAATATAAAAAAGTCGCTGATAACGACAACATGAACTTTGAAAACTGAACAAGCAAGACGTTAACAATAATTTTCTTTCTTAATGGAAAGAGACAAACGTGACTATAATTAGTCAGCAA
>DEQA01000106.1 GCA_002359075.1 Planococcaceae bacterium UBA3378 | reverse complement strand
GGCAGCATATGATTAAGCGGCTTGTCTTCACGCCGGCCAAGAATATAATCTGCCTGCATGATCGTATGAATTTCCCTTGTTCCTTCATAAATAACAGGTGCTTTGGAATTACGTAAATACCTCGCAACCGGATACTCGTCAGAATAGCCATAGGCACCATGGATCTGCAGTGCATCATCTGCTGCCTTATTGGCAAAATCACAAGCCTGCCATTTTGCAAGCGACGTTTCACGGGTATTGCGAACTCCGTTGTTCTTCAGCTCCCCTACACGATAGACAAGCAGCCGGCTCATTTGATAGCCCGCCTCCATCCTTGCAAGCATCTGTCCTACTAGTTGATGCTCGCCGATTGGCTTACCGAATGTCTCCCGTTCCTTGCAGTATTTAACACTGGCCTCCAGACATGCCTGAATAAGACCGACTGCTCCTGCCGCTACAGTAAAGCGTCCATTATCGAGTGCAGACATGGCAATTTTAAAGCCCTCTCCTTCTTGACCGAGGAGATTTTCTGCCGGTATGCGCACGTCTTCGAAGAATAATTCCCCTGTGTTTCCTGCCCGAATGCCGTATTTGC
This sequence comes from Planococcaceae bacterium UBA3378, assembly GCA_002359075.1. Taxonomy (GTDB): domain Bacteria; phylum Bacillota; class Bacilli; order Bacillales_A; family Planococcaceae; genus Lysinibacillus_B. The sequence goes on along the minus strand of DEQA01000106.1, from coordinate 3,046 downwards.
CTTTAATCGCCTTGGAAGAAAACCCTTCAAAAGTCCGTTCTACAATAAAGGCACTTATACCATGATGCTTTTTCGATTTATCCGTATAGGCAAAGACAATAAAATGGTCTGCTACATCACAAAGTGAAATCCACGTCTTTTGGCCGTTTAATATATAATGATCGCCATCACGGACGGCCGTACTCTGCATAGCTGCAACGTCCGATCCCGCTGCCGGCTCCGTTAGCCCAAAGGCACCGATCTTCTCGCCCTTTGCCTGCGGAACCAGGTATTTTTGCTTTTGCTCTTCTGTCGCCCATTGCATAAGCGTCATCGAGTTCAGCCCTGTATGCACAGAAACTGCCGTTCGGAATGCTGTGTCCCCGCGTTCCAGCTCCTCACATACGATGGCTAAACTGTTATAATCCATACCCGCTCCGCCATATTTCTCAGGTACACAAACCCCCATTAAGCCGAGAGCAGCAAGGCGCTGCCAGATGCGTTTATCAAACGCACCTGCAGCATCCCACTGCCCGATATACGGCATAATTTCCGTGTCTACAAATTGCCGCACCGTTTTTCTCAACAATTCCTGTTCAGCAGTGAAGTCAAAATTCATAAGCCCGCCCTACCATTTCACAATCATTGCCGAACGGTGTGATGTTTCCTTAATGATCACACCCCGGTTTGACATTTCTTTGATGAACGCTCTACCCGGAACGATCTGCTCCGGCGGGTATACACCACGCTGATCAATCTCCCCGTTGCCGATCATCTGCGCTACAATCGAGATTGTATTGGCCGTTGCACGGGCCATGGCTGTCACATTCGCTTCTACATCCTTGCGTACAACCATTTCATATTCATACGACATCTGTTCTTCATTTTTCTCGCCGGCAATAATGGCCCGGAGAAGTACAGCATCTACGTTATTCCCAATATCAAGCTTTTTCCTCAACGCTTCCCGGACGACCGAGCGTACAGAAACATCCCGATCTTCCACCTGTACCATATTGTCCTTGCTGAGGAATCCTAGATCGACAAGCAGCTTAAAGTGATCCGCATGCCCTTTATAACGGATCGTTTTGTATTCAAGTGTTTTCACATCGGGGAATGTTTTATAAAGGGTAGAAATGCCGCCCGATGTATAAAATGCCTCTAATACACCAAACTCGTCAAAATAGATTGGTTCAATGCCTGTAAGCGACTCCACCTCTGTCAGCTTGCCTTTTTGAATGGCTTTACTCGGCTCCGTATAATGGTCAAATACCCCTTCCAGTGAAAATACCTGCGTGTAATGAAGAGGCGGTACAGGGTTTGTCGGAATGCCCCCTACGTATAATTTAATAGATTCTACTTTATCTAATTTCGTCGCCCCGTAGCCTGCTAAAATATTGACCATTCCGGGTGCTACCCCCAAATCTGGAATAATCGTTACGTTTTTTGCAGCAGCTTCTTCCGACAGATTCAAAATATTTTCTGTAACCCCGCCAATATGGCCGCCTAAATCTACTGCATGCACACCTACTTCTATTGCCGCTTTTGCGACCCGCTCATTAAATTCATAGAACAAAGCATTTACTACGACATTCCCCTGCACCATCACTTGGCGGAGCGCCTCATCGGATCCCGCATCCAAGGCGACTACGTCGATTTTATCCGTGTCTAATGTTTGGACGAATTCATATCCTTTTTCCGGTGTCACATCAGCCAAAATGATTTTTTCGACCTTTTCGCTTGCTACTAAGTCACGCGCTACTTCTTTCCCCATTAGACCAGCACCTAATACGACTACCTTCATACTAGACATCCCCTTTGCTTTCTATTTTTACGTATCGATTTGAGCGCGCTGCAATTTGCCGCTGTAGTCTACGTAAATGCTCTTCCACTCTGTATATACATCCAATGCTGCCTGCCCCGAGTCACGGTGGCCATTCCCCGTACCCTTCGTGCCTCCAAACGGCAGATGGATCTCTGCCCCTGTTGTCCCCGCATTTATATAGACAATGCCTGTATCAAGCAAATGCTGCGCTTTGAAAATTGTATTTATATCCTGTGAGAATATAGCACTTGAAAGACCGAATTTCACATTGTTGTTTACCTCAATTGCTTCTTCTAAACTAGCAACCTCTATCAAGCTGATAATCGGCCCGAAAATTTCCTCTTGGGCGATAGTCATATCCGGACGTACATCTGTAAATAATGTAGGTTCAAAGTAAAATCCTTTGTCATAAGGAGATTCGGCTAAAATATTGCCCCCTCTTATTAAAGCAGCACCTTCCTGCTTGCCGATTTGTACATAGTGATTGATTTTTTCCAGTGCTGCCTTATTTACTACCGGCCCCACCTTCGTCGCCGGATCAAGCCCATCACCGATTGTCAGCTGATCCATCGCTTTTAGCAGACGCTCTACTACTTCCTCTTTTACGGATTTATGCACAATGACCCGGCTGCATGCTGTACACCGCTGACCGGCTGTACCAAATGCACTCCATAAAATACCTTCTACTGCCAGGTCGAGGTTGGCATCATCCATGACGATCACCGCATTTTTCCCCCCTAGCTCCAGAGACACTTTTTTCAGCAGTCTGCCCCCCAGCTCTGCTACTTTACTTCCGGTTGCATTTGACCCGGTAAAGGAAATGATCGAGATATCCGGATGCTCCACTAATGCTGTTCCTACAGTAGGACCAGCTCCAAAGACAATATTCACCACTCCGGGAGGCAGACCTACTTCCTCGAAAATTTTCCCAAATTCATATGCCATAAGAGGACTTTCATTTGACGGTTTCCAGACAACTGTATTCCCTGACACAAGAGCAGGGAATGCCTTCCAGGATGCGATAGCGATCGGAAAGTTCCAAGGCGTAATTAACCCTGCTACCCCCACCGGCGTACGTACGCTCATGGCAAACTTATTGGCAAGCTCTGAAGGTACTGTCTCCCCAAATAGGCGTCTTCCTTCTCCTGCCATATAAAATGCCATATCAATCGCTTCCTGCACCTCTCCCCGTGCCTCTTCAATCACCTTTCCCATCTCTTTAGTAAGCAGTTCCGCCAAATGCTC
>DEQA01000247.1 GCA_002359075.1 Planococcaceae bacterium UBA3378 | reverse complement strand
AAAGAGACTCCATTATCCGTTTCTTGGAATCCTTGCCTTAGCTGCTGCAGACTTACAGGCTGTTGAAGAAGTGGCCGTACTGGAAGAGCAGCTGCGAAACACAAAGGCGTTAAAAGGAGTAAAGGAGTTCGCATTGGTCATAGCTATTCAAAAGCTTATAAGGGAGCATGTACACCTACAGCAAGCAATTGATATACAGCGTCTTACCGCTTGGCAGGAAATAGAGCTGTTAGGTGATTTCCTTTTTGATTTACCGGCAGGTGTGACAGAAGGCCTGGCAGGTTTGTTAGATATAGATTTGAATTTTTAACGGAGGTGCTTTTTATGCAGGAGACAAAACTATGGATTAATGGACACTGGGAAGCAGCAGAGAGAACATATGATTTGGCTTCACCTTATAGCGGGGAAGTCATTGCAAAAGTAGCAAAGGCAAGTGTACAGGACGTAGAGCGTGCGATAGAAGGGGCCCATGAAGCTTTCCAATCATTCAAGAAAATGGCGGCTTATGACCGTGCTGAAATCTTGTATAAAGTCGTGGCAATTATGCGTGAGCGCAAGCAGGAGCTAGCCGAAATTTTGGCTCAGGAAGCAGCAAAACCAATATCGGCAGGTTTGGTTGAAATAGACCGTACGATTGCTACATATCAGTTCTCTGCAGAGGCGACAAAGCAATCGACAGGTGAAACAGTACCTATGGATGCTGCACCCGGTGTTACAGATCGCCTTGGCTATACAAAGCGTGTACCGCTTGGTGTTATAAGCGCCATTACGCCGTTTAATTTTCCGTTTAACCTCGTAGCCCATAAAGTAGGACCTGCTGTAGCGGCTGGCAATACAGTCGTATTAAAGCCGGCTACACAAACGCCGCTAAGTTCCCTTGTGATGGCTGAGATTTTCAAGGAAGCCGGTCTACCCGATGGATGCTTACAAATTGTGACGGGGTCAGGCGGGGAGCTTGGCGATATTTTAGTAACACATCCGCTTATTAAGAAGGTGACCTTTACAGGAAGCGGAGCAGTAGGCATGAAAATGAAGGAAAAGGTCGGTCTGCGCAGAATTACTCTTGAATTAGGATCGAATGCAGCCGTTATCGTCGAACCATCTACCCCTATTGAAAAAATGGTAGCACGTGCAGTAGGTGGCGCCTTTAATTTTGCCGGTCAAGTATGTATTTCGCTGCAGCGTATTTATGTTCATCAATCTATCTATGAGGAGTTTGTTGAGAAATTTGTGGCTGAAACGAAAAAGCTCCGTATGGGTGATCCGATGAATAGTGAGACAGATGTCAGTGCAATGATCCATCCTGATGAAGTAAAGCGTATTCAATCGTGGATTGAGGATGCCAAAGCAAAAGGAGCTGTAGTCGCTGCGGGTGCAGAATTTACAGAACGTACGTTAACGCCAACTGTTATGACGAACGTGACAGCGGATATGAGAATCGTATGTGAGGAGACCTTTGCCCCGATTGTTTCTATTGTTCCATATGAAACATTAGATGAAGCCATTTCTCTTGTAAACAACACGGAGCTCGGCTTAAATGTAGGGATTTATACAAATGTCTTAACCGATGCAATGCGGGCTGCAGATGAACTAGAAGCAGGCGCTGTCATTATCAATGATATTCCTACATTCCGTGTTGATCATATGCCTTATGGTGGTGTGAAGATGAGCGGGTATGGAAAAGAAGGGATTAAATACGCGCTGGAAGAGATGACCCATCTGAAATTTATTACGATGAAAACAGTATTTTGATAATGAGAGAATAAACATTTCTTATGTCAGCAAAATAATTGAAAAGCACGTTTTAGCAGTGTTACAGTAATACCATCATCTTTTAGGGAGTGCAGAACTATGGGAAATACTGTACCGATGAGCTCTTCGCGTACACACCAGACACGCTTAATCATGCCTTCTGATACTAATCACCATAAGTCAATTTTTGGCGGGCAGGTATTACGATATATTGATGAAATTGCTGCGTTAGCGGCGATGAAGCATTCAAAGGGAGAGGTTGTCACAGCTTCGATTGACTCAGTGGACTTTGTTTCTTCTGCCTATGCAGGAGATGTACTGGAACTTGAATCGATGGTTACGTTTACGGGCCGAACATCGATGGAGGTCTATGTACGTGTCATTTGCCGCGATTTGAAGTCAGGGGCAGAGCGGTTGACGACAGAATCATTTGTTACAATGGTAGCAATTGATGAACAGGGCAAACCGCGGGAAGTGGTAGGTATCCATCCGGAAACGGAAACAGAACGCCGCTTATTTGAAACAGGACCTATGCGTCGTGAGTACCGCAAGAAAAAAAGAGAACTGGCGCATAAATAAACAGAAACACCATATAAGTAATGGGAGCTGCTCAGCAAATAAACATTTCTTGGGCAGCTCCCTCTTTGTTTTTTAATCCTGTGAAAGCTCATGAACAATGCCGATTAATTGGTCAGATGAAGTAGAGACAAGGTTTGCCCCCTCTGCTAGCTCGGTGATTAATTTGGAAATCGTTCCAATATCTTTTGATGTACTCATATATTGTGTGCGGATACCTGAAACGGCCTCTGCAATAGCACTGAATGATGCTGTCAGTTCATGCTGAGTATTTACACTGATTTTCACCTGGGAGTCAACGCTGCCAACTGAGTCTGCCATACTGCTAATATTAGATTCTGTTTCTTGGATAAGGATCGACACATTCTTTACCGCATTTTTTGTTTCTTCTGCCAGTTTACGGACTTCCTCGGCTACTACGGCAAAACCTTTCCCATGCTCCCCGGCACGAGCTGCTTCAATGGAGGCGTTCAATGCAAGGAGATTTGTTTGATCAGCAATACCTGTTACAAGGCCAACGATCTCCGAAATTTTCCGGGAAGAAATCCGCAGCTGTTCCATCGATGCTTCTAAAATATTTACACGCTCTAACACCGTGCCCATTAGACCGGTTTGATTAGCTAGATGCTCCTTGCCTATATGCGATTTATTTTCTGTTTTCGACACAAAGTCCAGCCCCTGATGGGTAGCAGAGGCGATTTCATCTGTCTGTGTGGAGATTGCAGCCAAGGAAGTAGTTGTTTCATTGCTGATAGCATAAAGCTCCTCGGCTGTATTTTGGATCGTATGAATGAGGTTATGCTTTAGTTCGTCCGTCTGCATACGAAGACGCTCCTCCTCTTTTTCATACGCTTCAATCACAAGCTGCTGCTCTAAGTTAATAACTTTAGAGAAGGCTTTGATTGCTTGTGCTGCATCTTCCGTTGATAGCCCCAATGTTTGAATGAAATCAATAAAAGTCGTCATTAAGGATTGAAAGGATGCTAAGTACCATTTTGAACGAAGGCCGATGCGCACATGTACATGGGCGATCGTTTTCCGCTCCTCTACATAAGTGCTGTCTATATTACTATTAAAAATATCTTCCAAATGCTTGTGAAGAGTGACTTTTAATTTATCGATATGCGAAGTTTTCCCTATAATACCCATTAACTCCGAACTTAGGCTGATTGCTTTGTAAAATTCATCAACCATAACAGGAATCGTATTTGCTGCTAATGGCTGCAGCTGTTTTAAAATAGCTAAATCTGTTTTTGTCAGGTTGAGTAATTGCAGTTGTTTGTTCAACTCCGGATAGGCTGAAACATCTAAATGTACTTGTTTACTATATTCTTCGACCTTAAAAAACCCTGTACTTGATTTTACAGCGGATTTATTAAATAAATTGAACATGGGAAATCTCCATTCTTTCGGTTTGAAATGCACACTCTATAACAATAGTTCTACAAACCATTTTACTATTTTTTCACCTTTTTGGGCATGGCCGGAATGAAAATATTCTTATTTTATTTTCCTTCTGTCTTTTATCTGTCAAAAGAATCTTCATTGTTTTTTCCATGGAAAGACGTTAAAATACAGGATAAATTAGTCAGATCAAAGTAAAGGGAGTTAGCGATGAAGTTTCATAAAAAGCGTTTAAAGTTTGTTATCCCGTTAACGGTTATAGTAGCTGTTTCTTCTAGCTTTATGTTATTTAATAGGTATCCTGAAGTACCTTCCTTTCATAAATTTCTTATTTTGTTAGGGGCGGCCGTTTTCACGGCTATTATTTCTTATTTCTTATTTCCACAGCCAGGTGACAATCCGAATGATACAGGTCCATATTGATGAGTTACTCTGCGCCTTTCCTATAAAAAAGGCGTTTTTTTTTTTCTAAACATTGAAACTCTTTGCGGGGCAAACCGTATAAGAAGTATAAGTGAAATTTGAAAAAAGGCAGGTTGAGATAGATGGAAGAAAAATGGTCAAAGGTTTTAATTCATGCAAGTGCATTTTTTGCACCGGTAGTTGTTCCTATCATTTTCTTTTTAATTAGCTCAGATGAGCATGTGAAGCGTTTGTCGGTACAGGCATTACTCTTCCAATTTGTTATGTGGGTACTGACAACAGTTTCCTTTATTTTCTCTTTCGTTTTAATCGGGATTCCATTCCTAGTCGTATTTAGTATCATGCTGGTCGTCGTACCGATTATCGGTATTGTAAAAGCGGTCAATGAATCATACTGGAACTACCCAATTGTTGGTCGTTGGGTATAATTTGGCAATAAATCGGCAAAATCTTTGTAATAAAGGTTTTGCCGATTTTTAATTTTGGGGAAAGAAAAGGAAAGGTTTGTTTTTCATCATCCAAAAAAAGGAGACGCCATGCTTTGTAAACCGCTCGTTCCTAAAAAAGGATAATTTTTCTCTAAAACAAGCTTTTTAATTGCAAAATGGATTTGACATTTTTATAATATAGTCAAAGATAGTCAAAGTCAGTAAGCGAACTGGGGTGAAGACGAACGTGAGGAATATCTCGGACATCATTGAAGGTTATTTAAAACAAATTATCGAATTAGAGGGGAAAGGGCATATTGAAATTAAACGCAGTGAGCTGGCTGATAAATTTCAATGTGTTCCCTCACAAATTAATTATGTCATCAATACCCGGTTTACGGCAGAGCGGGGGTATTTAGTAGAAAGCAAACGTGGCGGGGGAGGATATATCCGGATCCTTCGTGTAGCATCCCATTCGCGAGATGCCCTGTTTGATGAGATCGCAAGGCAAATAGAGGGGATTGCTTCACAAACTATGGCCGAACATATCATCTACCGGTTAATTGATGAAGATGTTCTGACAAAACGAGAAGCAAAACTCATGCTTGCCGCAATGGATCGATCAACTTTGCAGCTGCCATTACCTCTGCGTGATGAAATACGCGCCCGGGTGTTAAAAGCCATGCTGATGACATTGAAATTCGAGAGGGGTGACGAGTCATGATTTGTGAGCATTGTAAGCAACGACATGCCACCGTGACTGTGACACAAGTACACAATGGAACAAAGCAGGAGCACCATTACTGTGAGGTATGTGCGGGTAAATTCCATCCATTTCAAATGGAACTGCAGGATGAGCCTGTATCCATTCATCAATTAATGTCGGACTGGTTTGGATTACCGATATGGAAAAACCAAGTACAAGGAGAGACTCAGCAAAAGCAACAGCCATCTACTTGTCCTTCCTGCGGGTTTACGTATCGTCATTTTCTAAAGGTAGGCAAATTCGGCTGTGCCAGATGCTACGATACCTTCCGTGACCAGCTGCCTCCTGTACTGGAAAGGTTACAAGCGGATGTGAAGCATGTCGGCAAAACGCAATCAGGTGAGCACCAACTAGAATATTATCAAAAACAAATTGAATCACTTCGCCAACAATTGCAGCAGGCGATTGCAGAGGAACGTTTTGAAGATGCAGCAAAACTTCGGGATGAAGTCCGTGCAATCGAACGCAAGTTAAACGTTGGAGGTGTAGATTCACCATGAATATTGAACACTTTTTAAAAAATACATCCCCATCCTGGATTGAAGGGAGTGAGGACTACTCGGATATTGTGATGAGTACACGCGTACGCCTTGCACGAAATTTGAACGGCTTCCGTTTCCCGATTACTTTTTCTGAGGAGGAAGCAAAACGGGTGGATGAATCCGTACTGCAAGTGCTGCTTTCTGTCCAAGAGGATGGGCCGAAGTTTTCTTATTTTCCAATGAAGGAAATGCCTGCACTCCAGCGGCAGGTCCTTGTCGAAAAACATTTGATTAGTCCTCATCTGGCTAAACGTGAAAAAACAGCCTCTGTTTTTTTAACAGAGGATGAATCAATTAGCATAATGGTGAATGAAGAAGACCATATTCGTATACAATGCTTAGCGGCAGGTTTACAGCTGCATGAAACATATGCTAAAGCAACGAAGCTGGACCAGTGTTTAGATGAAAAACTGATGTATGCATATGATGAACAATTAGGCTTTCTTACAAGTTGTCCGACGAATGTGGGCACAGGTCTCCGTGCCTCTGTCATGTTGCACCTTCCTGCCCTGACCATGACCAAAAAAATGAATGTCCTCATTCAGACAATGGCAAGATTAGGAATGGTTGTAAGGGGTATATATGGAGAAGGAAGTGAAAACTTAGGGAATATATACCAAATTTCCAATCAAATTACACTCGGAAAGTCAGAACAAGAGATTTTGAATGAACTGCAAAACGTCGTGGAACAGGTTATACAAAAAGAGCGTCAGGCAAGGAAACAATTATTTGCCCGTGCTCCGATCGCTCTGGAAGACCGTTTATACCGGTCTCTTGGCATATTGAAATATGCAAGAATATTGACGAGCGAGGAAGCGGCCTCCTGTTTATCGGATGTTCGATTAGCGGTGGATTTGCAAATCATTTCAGATATTTCGCTGAGCCAGCTGAATGAAAGTCTGCTGCTTATCCAGCCGGGATTTATCCAGCAATGTGCAGGTACGACGCTTCAATCAGCTGAACGGGATATTTTCCGGGCGAAGCTGCTGCAAGAAAAACTTCAAATACAAGAACAAAATGAATCTACAACAAGGGGAAAAGGAGAGGATTTGTATGATGTTTAATCGATTTACTCAACGTGCTCAAAAAGTATTGCAATTAGCACAGGAAGAAGCAATCCGCTGGAAACACGAGTCAATCGGAACGGAGCATATTTTACTTGGTCTCATCCGTGAAGGAGGCGGCATTGCGGCAAAGGCATTAGAAGCGATTGATATTAGTCCGCAGATGATTGAATCGGGCATTGAAGAATTGGTTGGAAAAGGAACAGAAAATGTCGGACCAATCGTTCACTATACACCAAGAGCGAAAAAAGTGATTGAACTGTCAGTGGATGAATCACGCAAACTTGGCCATTCTTATATCGGCACAGAACATATTTTATTAGCACTGATTCGTGAAGGAGAAGGCGTAGCAGCACGTGTATTGGCAAACACAGGAGTAAGCCTTAATAAGGCACGCCAGCAGGTTTTATTATTATTAGGTAATAATGATGCCAACTCTGCAGGCGGCCAGCAGCAAAGTCAGGCTGTGAATACACCAACACTCGACAGTCTTGCCCGCGACTTAACAGCGGTAGCACGCGAAGGCTCTTTAGATCCTGTTATCGGCCGTTCAAAAGAGATTACACGTGTAGTAGAAGTATTATCACGCCGCACTAAAAATAACCCTGTGCTTATCGGGGAGCCCGGTGTTGGTAAAACAGCCATTGCCGAAGGGCTGGCACAGCAAATTGTGAATAATGAAGTACCAGAGACACTGCGCGACAAACGCGTAATGACACTGGATATGGGTACAGTCGTTGCAGGTACAAAATACCGCGGTGAATTTGAAGATCGTCTGAAAAAAGTAATGGATGAAATCCGCCAGGCAGGCAATATCATTTTATTCATCGACGAGCTTCATACTTTAATCGGAGCTGGCGGGGCAGAAGGTGCCATTGATGCTTCCAATATCTTGAAACCTTCATTAGCACGTGGTGAACTGCAATGTATCGGTGCTACAACTTTAGATGAGTACCGTAAATATATTGAAAAGGATGCGGCATTAGAAAGACGTTTCCAGCCAATTCAGGTGGATGAGCCGACAATCGATGAAACAATTCAAATCATCAAAGGCCTTCGTGACCGTTATGAAGCGCATCACCGTGTGAAAATAACAGACGAAGCAGTAGAGGCAGCAGCGAAACTGTCAGACCGCTACATTTCAGATCGTTTCTTGCCGGATAAAGCGATTGACTTGATTGATGAAGCAGGCTCAAAAGTACGCCTTCGTTCATTTACAATTCCACCAAATTTAAAAGAGCTGGAAAACAAGCTGGAAAATGTGCGACATGAGAAAAATGCAGCTGTCCAAAGCCAGGAATTCGAAAAGGCAGCAGCACTTCGTGATACAGAGCAAAAGCTGAAAGAAGAGCTGGATCAAACCAAAAAACAATGGAAAGAAAAACAAGGCAAGGAAGAGTCGGAAGTAACAGTTGATGATATTGCAACCGTTGTAGCGATGTGGACAGGAATTCCGGTATCGAAAATCGCACAAGAGGAATCTGCCAAGCTTCTAAATTTGGAAGAGCAGCTTCATAAACGCGTAGTAGGCCAAAGCGAAGCCGTAGAGGCAATTTCCCGGGCAATACGCCGTGCTCGTGCAGGGCTTAAAGATCCAAAACGTCCTATCGGCTCATTTATCTTCCTGGGGCCAACAGGTGTTGGTAAAACAGAGCTTGCCCGTGCACTTGCCGAAAGTATGTTTGGAGATGAAGATGCGATGATTCGTATTGATATGTCCGAATACATGGAAAAGCATTCAACTTCTCGTCTAGTTGGTGCACCTCCGGGATATGTAGGCTTTGATGAAGGCGGCCAGCTGACAGAAAAGGTGCGACGCAAACCATACTCTGTTGTCCTTCTTGATGAAATTGAAAAGGCGCATCCGGATGTATTCAACATTCTATTGCAAGTATTGGATGATGGCCGACTAACTGATTCTAAAGGTCGCGTTGTCGACTTCCGCAATACTGTTGTTATTATGACATCGAATGTTGGGGCCGATGCGTTGAAATATCAAAAGAACCTAGGCTTCAATCTAGGTGATACAGATACGAAATACAAAGATATGAAAGGAACAATGCTTGAAGAATTGAAAAGAGCATTCCGTCCTGAATTCTTAAACCGTATTGATGAAATGATTGTGTTCCACTCATTGGATAAAGACCAATTGAAAGAGATTGTGTCCTTCATGGCGAATTCCTTAACAAAACGTCTGAAAGAGCAAAATATCGAGCTGGAGCTTACAGAAGCAGCGCTTGAGAAAATTGCACAGGAAGGATACGATCCGCAATACGGCGCACGTCCAATCCGCCGTGCCCTTCAAAAGCATGTAGAAGATCGTCTGTCAGAAGAATTATTAAAAGGTACAGTGCTGACTGGCCAAACAGTAGTCTTTGATTATAAAGACGGTGAGTTTATCGTGCGTGGAAAAGAAGAAAAGGTAGAAGAACAGACTGAAGTATAATGAGTCAGGGCTGTCTGGAAAGTGATTACTTTCCAGGCAGCCCGTTTTTTTAGAAATAGCATATATGGGGAAGTGCAGGTAATGGAAAAGGTGAAATAATCCCCTGCTATCCTCTTACGGGTACAATCATCCTTCACGCAAAATGTTTTGTATTAGAATATCCTCCCTGGTTCCTGTACAATAAAAATAAGAACAAACATTTGGGGGAACAACATGGCAAAAAAGAAAACAAAATTTATGTGTAATGACTGCGGGTATGAATCGGCAAAGTGGATGGGGCGCTGTCCGGGATGCGGAAACTGGAATACGATGGTGGAAGAAGTAGAAATCGTAGCAAAAGGGCCGCGCGGGGCATTCCAGCATTCTACCTCTACAACACAAAAAGCGACCCCGCTTATCAATGTGGAAACAATGGAAGAGACACGTGTTAAAACAGAAATGGGTGAACTAAACAGAGTGTTGGGCGGAGGAATCGTCCAAGGCTCACTTGTATTAATTGGCGGTGACCCGGGAATCGGGAAATCCACCCTTTTATTACAAGTATCTGCCCTGCTTTCCAATAAGGGTCACCGTGTTCTCTATATCTCCGGTGAGGAATCGGTCCGCCAAACAAAGCTGCGGGCAGAGCGGCTGGGGGTTAAATCACCGGAGCTTTATATTTACTCTGAAACGAATATGGAGTTTTTACATCAGACGATTGAAGAGGTGCAGCCGAAGTTTGTCATCGTCGACTCCATTCAGACAGTCCATCATCCTGAAGTAACAAGTGCGCCGGGGAGCGTCTCGCAAGTACGTGAATGTACAGCGGAGCTCATGCGGATTGCTAAAACAAAAAACATTGCCATTTTCCTTGTTGGACATGTAACGAAAGAAGGGCAGATTGCAGGTCCCCGTATTTTAGAGCATATGGTGGATACGGTACTGTATTTTGAAGGAGAGCGCCATCATAATCACCGGATTTTGCGCAGCCAGAAAAACCGCTTTGGCTCAACGAATGAAATTGCGATATTTGAGATGCTTCATGGCGGACTGAAGGAAGTGCTGAATCCTTCGGAAATGTTTCTGCAGGAGCGTTCGCAAGGTGCGCCAGGCTCAACGATTGTCGCTTCTATGGAAGGTACACGTCCTATTTTAGTAGAAATACAGTCACTCGTAACGCCAACTAGCTTTAATTATCCAAAGCGTATGGCTACAGGGGTTGACCAAAACCGGGTGCAGCTTTTAATGGCTGTTCTGGAAAAACGGATGGGCATGCTGCTGCAAGCACAAGACGCCTATATTAAGGTAGCGGGCGGCGTGAAATTGGACGAACCAGCTATCGATCTGGCGGTCTTGACGTCTATTGTCTCAAGCTTTAAAGATCAGGCTGTTCGTGCGACAGACTGTTTCATCGGCGAAGTGGGGCTTACAGGGGAAGTCCGGCGTGTCAGCCGAATTGAACAACGGGTTCAGGAGGCAGCAAAGCTTGGATTCAAGCGGGCGTTTATCCCGGCATCTAATTTAGGAGGGTGGGATTTCCCGCCCGGTATTCAGGTTGTAGGAGTAGAAACGATTGCCGAGAGCCTAAGAGCCTGCTTTAATGATTTATAGCAAAAATCATCAGGATGTCCGATCTTTTTTAGAAAGACCGGACATTTTTTTGGGAAGGAGGGTATTATCCCTAGATAGATTAGATGTTTTTTGCTTCTTATCACTGAGGAGCACAAGAAAATCAAAATAGCAGCTGTCTAATCTATAAACTTCTACTCTGTAGAGGCTGCACACTCGTTTACTGTAAAAGAAAAGCTATTAGCACAATGGTATGAAATTTACTATTGCTGCCGCCTCTTTTTAACTCAAACACCTAGAGGATGATATGTTCTGATAAGGTACAAATCATATGTTGAGAAAAAGTCATTTTTTTGTTAAAAATCATTTGTTATCTTATATTATTATTATGCTATAAAAGAAAAAAACTTATCTGTTACTATGTAAATGCCGGGGGCTTACCTTCGCTAACATTGCTTTAACTATGTATAATAAAAGAAAGGGAGGTGTAGAAAGTAAATGTTAAAAAGAGTTATTCAAATTGCATTTTTATTTATCGGAGGGGCGTTAGGTCTTGTTTTTTTACCGCCATTATACGAGTTAATTCATTTATCATCCAACCCATGGATCAATAATGCCTATGTCTCTGTATTATTAGGTGCAATGTTATTGTTTGTTTTATCATTTGTACTTTCTGATTACTTTGTCAAACTGATTACATGGATGGAGGAAGTGCTGTTCAAACTGCCTGTGGGAGATCTCCTGTTTGGGACGGTCGGCTTGATTATCGGGCTGAGTGTGGCATCGCTTATAGGCTTTGCGATTAATAAAATCCATCTGCCGTTTATTACAGAGGTGCTTCCGATCGTTCTTTCGATTATTTTAGGATACTTGGGCTTCCGGCTCGGATTTAATAAACGTGATGAATTGCTGCAGTTATTTACACGTTCAGGGTCGACTACAAAGAAAAAGCAAGGAGATACGGAAGCAAAGTTAGCCTATAAGCTGCTTGATACAAGTGTCATCATCGATGGGCGTATAGCAGACATTTCGGAAACCGGCTTTGTGGAGGGGCTTCTAGTAGTACCTCAATTTGTCTTAACAGAGCTGCAGCATATTGCTGATTCTTCGGATACGTTAAAACGTACAAGAGGAAGACGGGGGCTGGATATTTTAAAGCGTCTGCAGGACGAACGCCAGTCTAAAGTACTTATCGTCGAGGAAGATTTTGATGATATAACAGAGGTTGATTTAAAGCTGGTGCGTCTTGCTAAGCAAATGGATGCCCAGATTTTAACGAATGATTTTAATTTAAATAAAGTATGTGAGCTTCACCGGGTGAAAGTGTTGAATATTAACGATTTAGCGAATGCAGTAAAGCCGGTAGTCATCCCGGGTGAAGATATGCAGGTTGTTGTGATTAAAGATGGGAAAGAGCATAATCAAGGGGTAGCTTATCTTGATGATGGTACGATGATCGTAGTAGAGGGCGGCCGTGCTTATATTGGGCAGGCGATTATCGTAACAGTCACAAGTGTACTGCAAACATCTGCAGGGCGAATGATTTTTGCCAAGCCGAAAGAGGAAGAGAGTAGGAAGTGAAAAGGTGCGCTATGAAGTAGTATTACCGGCAGCCGGAAGCGGTAAGCGAATGGGAGCAGGGCAAAACAAGCTTTTCTTGCCGCTGTTGGATAAGCCTATCCTCATCCATACATTGCTTGTTTTCGAGCAGGATGAAGCATGCTCAGGTATTTGGCTAGCTGTAAAAGATACAGAACGTGATTATATCCAATCGATGATAACAAAATACAATATTACAAAAATTAAAGGCTTGCCGACTGGTGGAGCAGAACGTCAGCATTCTGTTCATTCCTGCTTAAAGGAAATGAAAGATGTGGAAATTGTCCTTGTCCATGATGCAGCACGGCCATTTATTACCAAACCAATTATCGCACAGCTTGCCAAGACGGCTTATGAAAAAGGAGCAGCTATTGCAGGGGTACGGGCGAAGGATACGATGAAAGTTGTACGGGAAGGTATTATTAAGGAAACGGTCGACAGAGACAGCCTTTGGATGATCCAAACACCGCAGGCATTCCGTTTTGATCTTTTAGCAGAGGCGGAAGATGTAGCAGAAAAGATCGGTTTTTTAGGTACGGACGAAGCGATGCTGGTAGAGCGCCTCGGTCATGAAGTGTATGTTGTCGAGAGCAGCTATGACAATGTTAAAATGACAACACAGGAAGATTTAATTTTTGGCGAGGCCATTTTAAGAGCAAGAGCCAAGTAGGAGGATATGGTATGTTTCGTGTAGGACAAGGGTATGATGTCCATGCTTTTGCAGAAGGACGCAAGTTAATTTTAGGAGGCATTGAGATTCCGCATGATCGCGGATTGCTCGGCCACTCGGATGCGGATGTATTGCTGCATACGATTACCGATGCAGCATTAGGGGCAATCGGTGAAGGGGATATCGGCCGGCACTTTCCGGATACAGACCCGGAGTGGAAAGATGCTGATTCGGCAAAGCTTTTGCAATATATTTGGAAAATGGTGGAGGATAAGGGGTACGTACTTGGAAATGTGGATGCGACAATCATTGCACAGCGCCCTAAAATGGCTCCTTATATTGAACCAATCAAAAATCGTATTGCAGAGTTGCTCCATGCAGATCCTTCCCAAATAAACGTGAAAGCAACAACAACTGAAAAGCTTGGCTTTACGGGCCGTGAGGAAGGGATTGCCTCATTGGCAACGATTTTATTGATTAAAAAGTAATGGAACGCGCGTGTGTTGGGAAGAAATTCAGCACACGCTACTTTTATTTAACAAATCGCAGTGGTAAAATGGACAAAGTAAATTTTAAGGTCGCAAAGACAGTATTTAGGAGGCAATTTTTATGATAAAAGAAGTTCGCGTTCGTTACGCGCCATCACCAACAGGCTTTTTACACATTGGTGGCGCCCGCACAGCGCTGTTCAACTATTTATATGCAAAACATCATAACGGGAAATTCATTGTCCGTATTGAAGATACGGATATTGAGCGTAATGTAGAGGGCGGCGAGGCTTCTCAATTAGATAATTTACGTTGGTTAGGCATCATACCGGATGAATCCATCGATATCGGTGGTCCTTATGCTCCGTACCGCCAAATGGAGCGCCTGGATATTTATAAAAAACATGCAGAAGAATTACTTGAACGCGGAGTTGCCTATAAATGCTTCTGTACGTCTGAAGAGCTTGAAGCTTCCCGTGAAGCCCAAAAAGCACAGGGGGTAGCCGCGCCAACTTATGACGGAAAATGCCGCCATTTAACAGCAGAAGAAGTGGCAGCAAAAGAAGCGGAAGGAACGCCTTATACAATCCGTATCCGTGTACCTGAAGGGGTCACTTATAAATTTAATGACCTTGTTCGTGGAGAAGTATCTTTTGAATCCAAAGATATTGGGGATTGGGTGCTTGTCAAAGCAAACGGTATTCCGACATATAATTATGCCGTTGTACTGGATGACCACTTTATGGATATTACACATGTATTCCGTGGTGAAGAGCATTTATCCAATACACCAAAGCAAATGATGATTTTTGATGCATTTGATTGGGAATATCCGCAATACGGCCATATGACATTAATCGTGAATGAAGACCGTAAAAAATTATCAAAACGCGATGAATCCATCATTCAGTTTGTCACACAATACAAGGAGCTTGGCTATTTGCCGGAAGCAATGTTCAACTTCTTTGCACTGCTTGGCTGGTCACCGGAAGGGGAAGAGGAAATTTTCTCCCATGATGAACTGATTAAGCTGTTTGATGAAAAACGATTATCTAAATCACCATCCATGTTTGATAAAACAAAGCTTACTTGGATGAACAACCAATACATTAAAAAGCTGTCCCAAGAAGAAGTAGTGGCGCTTGCTTTACCGCATCTACAACAGGCGGACCTTCTTCCTGAGGAGCTAACAGAAGAGCAACGTACATGGGCAGCTGACCTGATTGCCCTTTACCATGAGCAAATGAGCTATGGGGCAGAAATCGTCGAGCTATCAAGCCTATTCTTCACGGATGAAATTGAATACAATGAGGAAGCGAAGGAAGTATTGGCAGGAGAGCAGGTGCCTGCTGTTATGGCAGCATTTAAAGCTCAGCTTGAAGCATTAGAAACAGTTGATGCTGATTCGATTAAGGCGGCTATTAAAGCGGTACAAAAAGAAACAGGCGCTAAAGGTAAAAACCTGTTCATGCCAATCCGTGTTGTGACTACGGGCCAAACACACGGTCCTGAGCTTCCAAATGCGATTGCGTTAATTGGAAAAGAAAAAGTGATTGCACGCGTAGAAAAGTTTGCGCAGTAAGAAGTCAAACTATTGATTTTTGCATAAACTTATGTAAAATGAATGTACATCGTAATGAATATAATTAAGCCAAGAACATACTTGGTTGAAAAAGCGTGGAGAAGGAGAAGTACACAAAAGAAAAGGATTTAGTAGAGAGGACTATCATCGGCTGAAAGTAGTCTAAATCCGCTTTGTGGAAATGCACCTTTGAGCACTTGGCCGAACAGGAGTAGGCAAGTCGGGTTGTTCCCGTTACAGGACAAGGAAAGTGGAAGGGAAGCCTTCAATTCAGAGTGGAACCGCGCTATATAAGCGTCTCTGTCATTAAAAGATGACAGAGGCGCTTTTTTATTACCAAAAATAGGTTGTAATTAGCAGGTATAAAAAAGAGATAGGAATAACAACGCTGAAAAAGCAAGCTTCCAATGTTCCAGAAGACGGCCATTATGAAGCCGCTGTAGAAGGTTTGTAATAAAAATGCACAATAAGGAGGAAAAATAATGGGTATTCAAATTTTTAACTCGTTAACCCGGCAGAAGGAGGAATTTGTTCCTCTAGAAGAAGGGAAAGTAAAAATGTATGTATGTGGGCCGACCGTCTACAATTATATTCATATAGGTAATTCGCGTCCTGTCATTGTATATGATACAGTCCGACGCTATTTGCAATATGCAGGCTATGACGTAAAGTTCGTTTCTAACTTTACGGATGTCGATGATAAAATTATTAAAGCAGCCAATGAGCTAGGGGAAGAAGTATTTGAATTGACAGAACGGTTCATTGCCGCTTATTTTGAGGATATTACAGCACTTGGATGCAAAAAGGCCGATGTTCATCCCCGGGTAACAGAGCATATGGACGATATTATTGAGTTTATCCAGGTTCTAATCGATAAAGGCTATGCATATGAATCTCAAGGCGATGTATACTATCGTACACGTAAATTCGACGGTTATGGAAAGCTTAGCCATCAATCGATTGATGATTTAAAAGTAGGTGCCCGTATTGAGGCGGGGGAGAAAAAAGAAGACCCGCTTGACTTCGCATTATGGAAGGCGGCTAAACCAGGTGAGATTAAATGGGCAAGCCCGTGGGGTGAAGGACGTCCAGGCTGGCATATTGAATGTTCAGTGATGGCCCGTGAGCATTTAGGTGATACAATTGATATTCATGCAGGCGGACAGGATTTAACTTTCCCGCACCATGAAAACGAAATTGCCCAGTCTGAAGCTCATACGGATAAAACCTTTGCCCGCTACTGGATGCATAATGGCTATATTAATATTGACAATGAAAAGATGTCTAAATCTCTTGGGAATTTTGTGCTGGTAAACGATATACGCAAGCAGATTGACCCGCAAGTGCTGCGTTTCTTCATGCTGAGTGTTCATTACCGCCATCCGATTAACTTTGCCCAGGATTTAGTGGAAGCGGCACAAGCAGGACTGGATCGTTTACGTACAGCTTATACAAATGTACAGCACCGTCTGACAGCAACTGCTGGTCTAGGCGAAATCAGCGAGGAATGGCTGACAAAGATTGCAGAGACAAAAGGGCAGTTTGAAGAGGCAATGAATGATGACTTCAACACGGCAAATGCCATCTCCGCTTTATTTGAATTAGCACGTCTTGCAAATACTTATTTGAATGAACCAAATACAGAGGCGTCTGTCCTGCAGGCATTTATCGATACATTCGATACGCTTGGAGATGTCCTCGGCATCGTATTTGCTTCTGAAGCAGAATTGCTGGATGAAGAAATTGAGGCATTAATTGAAGAGCGGAACCAGGCGCGCAAAAACCGGGATTTTGCCCGCTCAGATGAAATCCGTGACCAATTGTTAAGTATGAATATCATACTGGAAGATACTCGCCAGGGCACACGTTGGAAACGAGGATGACCACTATGATGAAACTCCGGCCTGAAGATGTAAAGCAATTAAACGCTTTAGCGCTTGCCTATATGGGAGATGCCGTACTCGAGCAAAGAGTCCGTGAGCATCTTCTGCTGGCAGGACGTGTAAAACCGAATACGCTGCATAAGGAAGCAACAAAATATGTATCGGCAAAAGCCCAATCGTTCATTGTTCATCAAATGATGGAACAGGGATTTTTGTCGGAAGAGGAGCTTTCCGTCTTCCGGCGCGGCCGCAATGCCAAGTCAGGTACAGTACCAAAAAACACAGATGTCCAAACATACCGCAACAGCTCCGGGTTTGAAGCAGTATTAGGATATTTATATTTACTAAAACAAACAGAACGTGCAGACCAAATCATCGATTACGCAATAAACATTATTGAGCAGCAGAAGGGAGTGTAGGAGATGGCGGAACAAAATGGCGAAATGATCGCAGGGAAAAATCCGGTATTAGAAGCGCTTCGTTCAGGTCGTGAAATAAATAAACTATGGATTGCAGAGGGTGTAAAGAAGACAGGGGTTAACGAACTGCTGGATCTTGCCAGGGAGCGAGGTGTTCTCGTGCAGTTCGTACCCAAGAAAAAGGTTGATCAACTGACAGATGCAAACCACCAAGGCATTGTTGCGTCAGTTGCTGCCTATCAATACGCTGAATTGGAAGATCTGTTTACAGCGGCACAGAAAAAAGAGGAAGATCCTTTCTTCTTAATTTTGGATGAGCTGGAGGACCCGCATAATCTAGGGTCGATTATGCGTACAGCAGATGCAATCGGCGTGCATGGGATCATTATTCCAAAGCGCCGTGCAGTCGGATTAACGGCTGTAGTAGCCAAAGCCTCTACAGGCGCAATTGAGCATGTGCCGGTCGTAAGGGTGACAAACTTATCTCAGACGGTAGACGAACTGAAAGAGCGGGGCGTTTGGATTGCCGGCACGGATGCGAAGGGCTCGGCCGATTATCGTAAAATGGACGCGACTCTTCCGCTTGCGATCATTATTGGAAGTGAAGGAAAAGGAATGAGCTCACTACTGAAGAAGAAATGTGATTTCCTTTACCACCTTCCAATGATTGGACATGTTACCTCGCTGAATGCCTCCGTAGCTGCGGCACTTCTTATGTATGAGGTATACCGCAAGCGTCAAGAACAGAACGGATAACGGATATGCAAAATATTTTGCTGGTAGATGGCTACAATATGATTGGGGCGTGGAAGGAGCTGCGTCCTCTGCGGGATGAGCACTTCGAGGACGCACGTGACCGATTGGTAGAGCTGATGGCCGAATATAAGGCGGTAAAAGGCTGGCGTGTCATCGTTGTATTTGACGCCCACCTCGTACCCGGGACGGAACAGCTATATTTACAGCATGAGGTAGAAGTTATTTATACACGAAAAAATGAAACAGCGGATGAGCGCATTGAGAAGCTTTCAAATGAATTAAAAGGACGTAAAATCCAAATCCACGTAGCGACTTCGGATATGACGGAACAAAATGTTGTCTTTGGCCATGGAGCACTAAGGAAATCTGCAAGAGAGCTTGAAATTGAACTTGATATTATTCGAACAAATATTTCTCGAAAAGTGAAAGAAACACAAAGCGGTAGACCATCCGGCCGCATTCAGCTGCCGGATGATATTGCTTTAACACTAGAAAAGTGGCGTAGAGGATTAAAATAATTTATTGACCGATATTTTCCAATTCTATTATACTATTTCTAATGATTCTGGCGTACTGGGGTGAGAATATTGCTTAAAAGCGAAAAATTGCAAGTCGTACAGCACTTTGAAGAACTGTCAGATGAGGAACTTGTAGAACAGGTTCATTTAGGCAATACAGATGCGTTAGATTATTTAATTACAAAATATCGTCTTTTTGTAAAGGTGAAGGCACGGTCCTATTTCTTAATCGGAGCGGACAAGGAGGACATTATCCAGGAAGGTATGATCGGGCTTTATAAGGCCATACGGGATTTTCGCGGGGACAAGCTTGCATCCTTCAGGGCATTTGCTGAATTGTGTATAACGCGCCAAATTATCACTGCCATCAAGACAGCTACGAGACAAAAACATATACCGTTAAATTCATATATTTCTCTTGATAAGCCAATCTATGATGAGGAATCAGAGCGGACGCTGATGGATATTATCATCAGTCCGCTATCTGATAATCCGGAGCATTTAATGATTAATAGAGAAGAGTATAGTAGACTGGAAGGGAAAATGAGCGAGGTGCTGAGCGAACTGGAACAGCAGGTGCTTGCTCTTTATCTGGAAGGACGCTCCTATAACGAAATCTCTGAGTTATTAAACCGTCATGTAAAATCGATTGACAATGCCCTTCAGCGGGTAAAACGCAAGCTGGAGCGCCATTTGGAATATGGTGAGTTATTTTAAATCTTCCCGGCACCAGGCAGACTTCGGAGCTTTGTCCTAAACAAGTAATCTGCTCCTGAGAAAGCCAAGATGCCAATGATTGACGGTGTGCCGCTTGTTGACAGCGTGTATATTAGGTGGTAGTCTTTACTAGACATAATGCCGAAGAATAGGTGGTTACAATGGCAAAGAAAGTCGTTTTAAGTTGCGAGAAATGCGGCTCCCGAAATTATTCGATGCCGGCGAAATCGAGCAGTGAAGCAGAGCGTTTAGAACTGAAAAAGTTTTGTTCGCATTGTAATGAACATACCGTGCACAAGCAGACGTTATAAATTGATTGATGATTTGATTTAAAGATACGATTTGTTCGGAGGTTAAGCTGAAAATGAGCAAGATTACAAGCTTTTTTAGTGAAGTTGGCTCAGAAATGCGTAAAACGAGCTGGCCTAAAAGTAAAGAGTTAACAAAGTATACAGTTGTCGTTATTGTCACTGTTATTTTTGCGGCCCTATACTTTACGGTAGTGGATTTAGGTGTTTCCGAGGCGTTACGTTGGTTCTTGGAACTATAATAATAGTATATTGATGAAATAGCCCGTCTGCTTAAAATAACGGGTTTTTTCATTTGGCGAAAATGTGTGTAGCAAATGCATCACAAGGAATAGAAGGAGGGACGGACGAGTAGTCCAGAGTCTATGGAAAAAAATTGGTATGTAGTGCATACTTATTCAGGTTACGAAAACAGAGTGAAGGCAAATCTTGAGAAGCGTGTAGAAACAATGGGCATGCAGGATAAAATCTTCCGCGTGATCGTTCCTGAGCATGAAGAAATTGATATTAAAGAAGACGGCAAGAAGAAAAAGGTAATGCGGAAGGTCTTCCCGGGCTATGTACTGGTAGAACTGATCATGACAGATGATTCCTGGTATGTAGTACGCAATACACCGGGTGTAACAGGATTTATCGGTTCATCAGGCGGCGGGGCAAAACCAACACCTCTTCTACCGGAAGAAGCAGAACGCCTGCTTGCGCAAATGGGCATGAACGAGACGGCAATTGGTGATATCGCTGTCACAGTCGGCGAGGTAGTGGAAGTGCTGGAAGGACCGTTTGCTCACTTCCAAGGTAAAGTGGAAGAAATTGATATTGAAAAAGGTAAAATAAAAGTATCGGTTGATATGTTCGGCCGTGAAACAAAGATGGAACTTGACTTTACACAAATCCGAAAAATATAGAATCATTCCTACTTGCGCGAATGAAATAAAAGTGTTATCATTTCATAGGTCAGACTGTCAATTTATTTCAGTGTGATAGATAAATGTTTAATGTTATCGGATTTAAGCCGACAGACAGATATTGAGTGGGAGGGGAAACCCTATGACCACATCACGGACTTAAGGAGGTGTGTCTCGTGGCTAAAAAAGTAATTAAAGTTGTAAAACTTCAAATTCCTGCTGGTAAAGCTAACCCAGCTCCACCGGTTGGTCCTGCATTAGGTCAAGCGGGTGTAAACATTATGGGATTCTGTAAAGAGTTCAATGCACGTACTGCTGATCAAGCTGGTCTAATTATTCCGGTTGAAATTTCAGTATTTGAAGACCGTTCATTCACTTTCATTACGAAAACTCCACCGGCTGCAGTACTACTAAAAGTAGCTGCTGGTATCCAATCTGGATCTGGTGAACCAAACCGTAAAAAAGTTGCAACGGTTAAACGTGATAAAGTTCGCGAAATCGCTGAACAAAAAATGCCTGACCTAAACGCTGCATCTGTAGAAGCTGCAATGGCGATGGTTGAAGGTACTGCACGAAGCATGGGTATTACTATCGAAGACTAATCCCATCTATTTACTTGATGATGTATTTGTTTTTTGGAAGGTTGCTGCACTTAAGGGTGCGCAACCTTTATTCGTGGGAGGTTTAACCCGTTACAACCACAATCAAGGAGGAAATTAACAATGGCTAAAAAAGGTAAAAAGTTACAAGAGGCTACTAAATTAGTGGATCGCTCTAAATTATATGAAGCAGCAGAAGCAATTGCTCTTGCTCAAAAAACGAGCACAGTAAACTTCGATGCAACTGTAGAAGTAGCTTTCAAATTAGGAATCGATACTCGTAAAAATGACCAACAAATCCGTGGTGCAGTAGTGCTTCCAAACGGTACTGGTAAAACACAACGTGTATTAGTATTCGCTAAAGGTGAAAAACTAAAAGAAGCAGAAGCTGCTGGTGCTGACTATGTAGGCGATGCAGAGTACATCCAAAAAATCCAACAAGGCTGGTTCGACTTCGATGTAATCGTAGCGACTCCTGACATGATGGGTGAAGTTGGTAAACTTGGTCGTGTATTAGGTCCTAAAGGCTTAATGCCAAACCCTAAAACTGGTACAGTTACTTTTGACGTAACAAAAGCAATCGAAGAAATTAAAGCTGGTAAAGTAGAATACCGCGCTGACAAAGCTGGTATTATCCACGCACCTATCGGTAAAGTTTCTTTCGAGACAGAAAAATTAGTTGAAAACTTCTTGACAGTATTCGATGTAGTCCAAAAAGCGAAACCTGCGGCTGCTAAAGGTACTTACATGAAATCTGTAAACGTTACAACTACAATGGGGCCATCTGTGAAAGTTGACGCTCAATCTGTAGTTGTTAAATAATATATTTTAAAAAATAGTTGACAACGATCCTCTTACTTGGTAAGATGGGTGCTGTTGTGAATCATCCATTTGTACCGTAGACAGTAGGAGTGCGCTGTGCACTTAATATCCTACCGAGGACATAGGAGTTCGGATTCTTTTAAGATGATGACTTTCTGCCCTTGTGTCTACCAGACATAAGGGCTTTTCTTTTGTCGGTATAAATGACTCATTCTAATAGGAGGTGTCATCATGAGCAAAGCAATCGAAACTAAAAAAGTTCAGGTTCAAGAAATCGCTGAGAAATTCCAAGCAGCTAGCTCTGTAGTGGTTGTTGACTACCGTGGTTTAACAGTAGGTCAAGCTACTGAATTACGTAAACAACTTCGTGAAGCTGGCGTTGAGTTCAAAGTTTACAAAAACACTTTAACTCGCCGCGCTACAGAAATCGCTGGTGTAGAAGGGATCAACGAATACCTGACTGGCCCAAATGCTATCGCATTCTCAAACGAAGATGTAGTGGCTCCAGCAAAAATTATCAATGAATTCGCTAAGAAAAACGAAGCATTGGAAATCAAAGCTGGTATCATCGAAGGTACTATTGCAACAGTTGAAGACGTTAAAGCTCTTGCAGAACTTCCATCACGCGAAGGTCTACTTTCTATGCTTTTATCTGTACTTCAAGCGCCAATGCGCAACTTCGCACTTGCAACAAAAGCAGTTGCAGAGCAAAAAGAAGAACAAGGTGCTTAATCCATCTGAAGCTTCCCAATTCGGCGTAACAGCCTAAAAAAACTATAACATTCCATAGGAGGAAATTAAAATGAACAAAGAGCAAATCTTAGAAGCTATCAAAGCTATGACAGTTCTTGAATTAAACGATTTAGTAAAAGCAATCGAAGAAGAATTCGGTGTAACAGCAGCTGCTCCTGTAGCTGTAGTTGGTGGTGCTGCTGCAGGCGCTGCTGAAGAAAAAACTGAGTTTGACGTAGTATTAGCATCTGCTGGTGCTGAAAAAATCAAAGTTATCAAAGTGGTACGTGAAATCACTGGTCTTGGCTTGAAAGAAGCTAAAGAAGTAGTAGATAACGCTCCTAAAGCTCTTAAAGAAGGCGTTTCTAAAGAAGAAGCTGAAGAAATCAAAGCTAAACTTGAAGAAGTTGGCGCATCTGTAGAAGTTAAATAATTATCTTCTATAACATTAAGAAAAAGCTCGTCAATGTGACGGGCTTTTCTTTTTAGCGAATAGAAACGATCTTGTAGCTATTCATATATAGTATTATGGGCTTTTGCATGATAGGAGTGGCTAGGCGCTCATGCCTGTTACAAAGTCAACACAGTCTGCAATTTCTCTGTATAAACGGTTGATCACTCGTTTTGTGTGTGGATTGCAGCAAAATGGCGAGAGAGCCCTGTTTATTAACGATGAGGCATGAAAATGCTTCCTCCAATTCAGAAAGTAAGGGGCGTGTTGTGCTATGTCTGATCATTATTATTCGAACAAACCTCAAACGGAAAGTAAACCACGCCAATGGAAATTTACTTTGCTTGGGCACGATTTTACATTTGAAACGGATGCAGGAGTGTTCAGTAAAAGCGAAGTAGATTTTGGATCCCGTGTTTTAATTGATGCCTTTATCATGCCGGAAGTAACGGGTGACGTATTAGACGTTGGCTGTGGCTATGGCCCGATTGGATTGTCAATTGCTAAAGCGAATCCTGAACGTTGTATCCATATGATGGATATTAATACAAGAGCGATTTCGCTTGCTGAGAAAAATGCGAAGCTGAACGGGATTCAAAATGTACGTATTTTTGAAAGTGATGGTCTTGCTGCAGCAGGAGAGATCCAGGCAGCTGCCATTTTAACAAACCCGCCTATTCGTGCGGGTAAAGAAACGATTTTCAGATTTTATGATGAGTCTTATGAAAAGTTAGTCGAAAGAGGCGAGCTGTGGGTGGTCATCCAGAAGAAGCAGGGGGCCCCATCAACCGTTAGTCACTTAGAGGAAATGTTTTCTGAAGTAGAAGTAGTCGAAAAGAAAAAAGGCTACTGGATTATAAAAGCAAAAAAATAATCAACCTCATTAGAAAAGATTGACTTGACAAATCGACTATGATAACATAATAAAATGCAAAATTATTATTTTGAAGAAGTGTGCCCTTTTGTATTAAAAAGTAATTTTGACGGGCAGACTGTTCAAAAATAAGTTTAGTTTAACCGAAAATGAGATCAAATGAGCGTCTCGTTTTCTTTTTGTCTTTCGA
>DEQA01000002.1:327-8201 GCA_002359075.1 Planococcaceae bacterium UBA3378 | reverse complement strand
TTCCTGAAATTATATGAGTCGATTTTAATCGATAATGGAGAAATCCATTTCAAGACGGATAACCGCGGGCTTTTTGAGTATTCATTAGTGAGCATGAATCATTACGGCATGCGCTTGAACTATGTTTCGCTTAATCTGCATGCGGAGATGCCTGAGGATAATATTATGACGGAATATGAAGAAAAGTTTTCCGCTAAAGGGCAGCCGATCTACCGGCTGGAATGTCAATTTATGGTGAAATGATGGCCTTTGAAAAGGCAGCTAGTCATTTGCAGGCCAAAATCTTGTACCAGTCTATCGGTTAAAATCGCATCTTCACATTAAAAGAGCAGGGGGATTTTAAGATGGATGAACTATTATTTCACAACATGAAACTTACGTGGCTAAACGGGGGTGTAACGGCTTTAGATGGAGGGGCCATGTTTGGTGTTGTTCCTAAGCCGTTATGGTCACGCAAGTATCCGGTAAACGAAAAAAACCAAATTGAATTAGCGTGTGAACCGATTTTGATCCAATATGAAGGAAAAAATTATTTGATTGATTCCGGAGTTGGTTTTGGAAAGCTGAATGAAAAACAGCTCCGTAATTTTGGTGTCTCAGAGGAATCAGCTATTTTTGAAAGCTTGAAAGAGCTCGGCCTTTCACCAGAAGACATTGACGCTGTATTAATGACACACCTGCATTTTGATCATGCTGGTGGATTAACCTATTGGGAAGGTGAGCAGCTCGTTCCGTCTTTCCCGAATGCTGATATTTATGTAACGCAGATTGAATGGGATGAAATGCGTCATCCAAATATCCGTTCACGTAATACTTACTGGAAGGAAAACTGGGAGCCCGTACAGCACCTTGTAAAGCCTTTTGACGGTGAATTGGAAGTAGCACCTGGTATTAACATGATCCATACAGGAGGACATAGTGAGGGGCATGCCATTATCAAGCTGGAGCAACACGGCGAAGTATTGGTGCATATGGCAGATATCATGCCAACACATGCTCATCAAAATCCTTTATGGGTACTTGCCTATGATGATTATCCAATGACAAGTGTATTTGCTAAAGAGCGCCTTATGAAAGAAGCGCTTGAACATGGCTATAAATTCATTTTCTACCATGATGCCTATTACCGCATGATCCAGTGGGATGCAAGCGGAAAAGAGATTGTGGACAGCTTAAAGCGCTCGAATGAAGCATTGATTCAATTTAACTAAGAAAAAACGCTCCCATATGGGGGCGTTTTTTAACGCTGTCTAACGACAGACAGGCTGTGAATTAGCCTACTAATTGTAAATCAACAACAGCACCAGTTCGTGCGTCTGCTGCAAATTCATATGTCTCCAATTCGCCATTTTTCAGGCGGGAAATTCCTCCCCGGTAAACAGGGACTTCTGTAAAGCCATTCGAGAAGTTTTCAGTTTTCATATAAATCCAAGAACCGTCAATTGGTGAGTCCTTTTTGAAATCCGCTTTAATATTTTCCAATATTTCATTAGCGGATTTGTAAGGTGACACTTTTTCTGTTACTTCTTTAATGATGACTGCTGCAGCCAATCCTGTTACTACACCCAACATAAAATCACGTAATTTCATTATAAGCCCCTCCTTTATTTCTCTTATTTACTTTATCACACATGAAAAAACTTGTAAAAAGCAAGAGGTTTTAAACGGCCTCTTTCTTGCCGGAAGAGGGAGTCTTTTTTCGGAATACGAAATATTCTGGAATCATGCTATAATGAAAAAGCCATACTATCAATAAGGAGTTGTATCTACATGAATCAAGAGACATTGCAGCTGTTTCAAACGCTGACAGAGCTGCCGGGAGCTCCGGGCAATGAAAGAGCAGTCCGCCATTTTATGCGTACTGAGCTGGAAAAGTATTCTGATGAAATAATTCAGGATAATTTAGGCGGAATTTTCGGTGTCCGCTACGCTGGAGATGAAAATGCGCCGAAAATTTTAGTGGCAGGCCATATGGATGAAGTAGCATTTATGGTGACGTCTATTACAGAAAATGGTATGCTCCGTTTTCAAACGCTGGGTGGCTGGTGGAATCAGGTTATGCTTGCCCAGCGCGTCACTGTATATGCGGGGGAACGGGAAATCCCAGGTGTTATTGCTTCTATTCCTCCTCATCTTTTAACGGATGCAGAGCGTTCAAAACCAATGGATATTAAAAATATGCTGATTGATATTGGAGCAGATGATAAAGAAGATGCGATGAAGATGGGTGTTCGACCTGGCCAATCTATTATACCTGTTTGTCCTTTTACGCCAATGGCTAATCCGAAAAAAATTATGGCAAAGGCCTGGGACAACCGCTACGGATGCGGTCTTGCCATTGAACTGCTTAAGGAGCTAAAGGATGAGAAGGTAGCAAGTCATCTTTATTCAGGCGCTAACGTAATGGAAGAGGTAGGACTTCGCGGTGCACAGGTTTCGGCCAACATGATCCAGCCTGATTTATTCTTTGCGCTGGATGCTTCCCCGGCAAATGATACGTCCGGCGATAGAACGCAATTTGGACAGTTAGGAAAAGGTCCGCTTCTTCGCATATTTGACCGGACGATGGTAACACACCGCGGAATGCGTGAGTTCATTCTAGATACGGCTGAAACAAATAATATTCCGTATCAATATTTTGTCTCTCCAGGCGGAACAGATGCAGGGCGTGTCCATACAGCAAATGACGGTATCCCTTCAGCCGTTATCGGGATCTGCTCGCGTTATATCCATACAGCCGCTTCCATTATTCATGTAGATGATTATGCAGCAGCAAAAGAGTTGCTTGTGAAGCTCGTACAAACTGCAGATAAATCGACAATTGACTCGATCCGTGCAAATGTATAAGAAGGTGAAGGTGCTCAATAAGGGCACCTTTTTTTCGATTTCACACGTCTAGTAAAAGGTGTTATAATATGAAATTGGATATAATTTTACATTTCCAGGGACGCTTATCTTAATCGTAAGATAGAGAGAACATGTTTAGGATTGCTGCCTTCTCATAAAAATGAAAAGTTAGCGGACGTAATAGATGGGAGAGAAATATTTTGCTAATCGCAATCGGGACAAAAAATAAGGCAAAAATAGCAGCAGTGGAAGAAACGGCAAAGCAATACTTTGAAAATATAGCGTTTGAATATAGTAGTGTACCGTCCGGCGTATCAGAGCAGCCGTTTTCCGATGCAGAAACACGTCAAGGTGCTATTAACCGTGCCATTAATACGAGAAACGCCACGGGAGCGGATTTAAGCTTTGGACTAGAGGGCGGTGTGTATGAATTAGACGGGGCGGTTTACTGCTGCAACTGGGGAGCAGTGGCCATAAAGGATGGACCCGTTATTTCAAGCTCAGGGGCATCTTTTGTTTTACCGGAGGAAATAGCCGAACAGCTTCGTGCCGGAAAAGAGCTTGGGCCTGTAATGGACGCATTTACAAAATCAAAGGATATTCGCCAGCATGCAGGGGCAATCGGCATCTTTACAGATGGATTGGTTGACCGTAAGGAAATGTTCGAGCATATTGTGGCGCTGCTCATTGGACAAGTACGCTATCAGCAAAATCGATAAGCGTCGACATACGGCTTGCAAAAGAAATGAATAGAGAACAGTATAAATAGAACAGTCTCTTCTGTTAAAAAGAATAAAGAAGGTGAGGGAAATGGTATGAAACGCCATTCGATTCATATAGCCCTGGTCGCTGCCATAGCGCTGATACTGGCCGGGTGCGGTAAAACCATTGAAGAACAGATTACAGAGGGCGTGGCATCTGCTGCAATGACATTTGAATCAAAAGCGCCGGCTCCGACAACGGCAATCGGCAAAATTAACGTGTATCTTCCTCCTGCCTATCATGTGGAAGAAGGGGCAAATGAAATGAATTATATCTTCACAAAAGGCAAAGATTCATTTATTTTATTTGTTAATACGATAGAAGCAGAGGACAGCCGTTTGCATTATGATAATCTTATAAATGATACAAGTTTAAATATCGTAGAAAAAGAGACATTCGAATTTGAAGAGGCATTTGGCTTTACGGCAGTCATTGAACATGGTGAAAAGGAATATGAGCTGGTCGTATCAAGCGGTGGTGTGAAGATGACAACAATCGCAGAAGATAAGAAAATCGATGAAAAATTGACCGAAATGATGGAAGTCGTACGTTCTGTACAAGTGCAAAAATAGTACAAGGCGGCAGTTTTTTGATACAATACATGTAAATAGAACGGTTCACTACGGTGAACCGTTATTTCTATGTAAGGAAGTGATCTCCATGAAATCACCACAGCTAGTAGAAGAGTTGAAAAAAAGACTCGGTGAAGACCGATACGATTGGGCATTTGATAAAGAAAAGGATAAGGTGCGCCTGGAGCATAAAGCATTAGGTCGCGGTATGGATATTTCCCTGTCTGAAATTTTGGCTAAATATACACAGAAAAAAGACGCGGCAATCCAAGAGGTTATTTATACAATCGAGCAGACATTCCAGGCGATGGAACGCGAACAGCAGGAAGGTTTTGGCGGATTGGCACATGTATATCCTATCATCCGTTCTACATCCTTCCCGCAGACATCTAAAGAGGGCAATCCATTTATCACGACGGATCATACAGCTGAAACTCGTATCTTTTATGCATTAGACCTAGGTACAACATATCGTTTGATTGATGAGTCGATGCTGCCGAAATTAAACGTCACGGCAGAACAGGTACGGGAGGCGGCTCGTTTTTCTGTGAAAAAACTGCCAACTGCCTATAAAAAGGATGAAGTAGCAGGCAGCATCTTTTATTTTATTAATCACAATGATGGCTATGATGCAAGCCGTATATTGAATGAAGGCTTCCTCAAAGAGATGCGGACGAAAATCGAGGGAGATATGACGGTCTCTGTACCTCACCAGGATGTACTGATTATAGGTGATATTCGTTCAGAAGTAGGTTATGATGTATTAGCACAGCTTACAATGCATTATTTTACTGTAGGGACTGTACCGATCACGTCGCTGTCCTTTGTTTATGAGGACGGGGAGCTTGAGCCAATCTTTATTTTAGCGAAAAACAAAGTGTCAAAGGAGCAAGAAAAGCAATGAACATAGCGTATAACAAAGAGCATGTTGGAGATGTATTATTAGTCCAATTAACAACAAATACGATCGAAAAGACGGTTGTAGAGAAAAAAGGGGACTTCGCCTTATTAAAAGAAGAAGCAACAGGTGAAGTAAAAGGATTCAACTTATTCAATGCCAGCAAATATGTGAGTCTCGATGTCCAAGGGAATGTGGAAGTAACGCCTCAACTAGTGGAGAAGCTGCAAGCAGCTCTACAAGACAACAATGTGGAACTTTCATTAGATGTAGATTTTTCTCCTAAGTTTGTCATTGGACATGTTGAGGAAAAAGAAAAGCATCCTAATGCGGATAAATTAAGTATTTGTAAAGTAAATGTCGGTGAAGAAACATTACAGATTGTCTGCGGTGCACCGAACGTCGAGGCTGGACAAAAAGTAGTCGTAGCCAAAATCGGGGCTGTTATGCCTTCAGGTATGTTAATTAAAGAAGGGAATTTACGTGGGGTTGATTCATTCGGGATGCTCTGCTCAGCTCGTGAATTAGCTATTCCAGACGCTCCGCAGGAAAAGGGTATTCTTATACTGGAGGACGATGCTGAAATAGGCTCAGCCTTCCAAGTTCCGACGAATTCATAAAACGAAGCCAGCAGGAGGTCTTTTACTCTGTGCTGGCTTTTTTTCTTTCTTTTGGAGGAAGTTTCTCCTCTTTTGAGGAAGGAAAGTACAGGTGAATATATTGTTTGCATACGGTGATAGCCGGCTGAGCAGCATACTCAAGAACCAAATGTCGAATTGAAAGAGGGTCCTTTATAACAGGTATTCGTTGGAATGTATAAGGTATGATATGCTTCGTATTACAAAAACTGTTTAAAAACTATGCGTATTGGATTAAGTGATACTATGTATTTTTTCTTAAACACAGTTTTTATGAGGTGTGAACGTGAAATTTATCTTATAATAAAAGAGCTATGCCTTAAGTAGAAAGAAGTGAGACGAAATGAACTGGTTTAAAAAGAAAATTAATGAATTATTTCATAATGATAATGAAGAATATGATGCATATGAAGAATACGAAGAGGAAGTTTTTGAGGAATTTGAAGAAGAGCGGCCAACAGAGAGAAAGTCTTCTTTCCGTTTCCCATTAATTTCGGATGAGGAAATCATTCCTCCTGCAGTACAGCAATCCCCTAAAACAAAAATAGCACCGGCAGGCTCCGGTGAGGAGAAGCCGCTTGAGCTGCCAAAGCATCTGCAATATGCCAGCTCAAAAGTATATGATGTAGAAGTGCAGGGGATTCGGGATCTGCTAGAGCAAAGAAAGCAGCGTACAGGCCGTTCAAATGTCCTGCGCAGCCCGGCACGAAGCACTCGGACGCTTTCGGTGAGGAAAGAAGAACCGAAGCTTCCTGCGAAAAAGCCTATCATTGAGGAAAAAGAAGTCAATAGGGAATTTATCAATCCATTAGAAAACCGAAAGCGGTTTGTCCCGACAGAAGTGCCATCACCGGTTTACGGCTTCCAAAAACCGAAACCGATTGAACAGCTTATGGCAGAAAAACAGAATGAAATCGACGGTACGACAGAAGAAACGCCTGTTGTACAGGATGAGATGGGCAAGCCTAAAGTGGATGAGCTGCCGAGCGAAAGAGAAGTTCGTATAGAGTTGAACAGTGAAAAAGAACAGACAGTAAAGCCTTTTGCAAAAACAGCAGTAACTGAGGAAGAAACAGCACAAGAGGAAACAGCGGCAGCAAACATTGATGAACCGTATACAAAAACAATCAATTTAATGATGGAAGAAACGGAAGAACGTAAACCGGCCGAAGCAGGCCCAGCCATTACTGGAGAAAAAGATTCTCAGGTTGTAATGGAAATGGTGGAGGATGCAGTAATCCACAAAGCAGAGGAAGAAGCGGTTCAGGCGCCAATTAAGGACTTGCAAATGGAAGAGAAAGAAGAGGCTGCGGAAGCTTTATCAGATGTACAAGTAAAACATGTCAAAATTGAAAACTCCACTATTCATATCGGTCAATTGAATGTAGAGCAAGCACAGCAAAATGAATTTGTACAGGTAAAAACAGAAGAACCGAAGCCTGTTTCGACGGGGAGCCGCCTGCCATTCAATGTATTGATGTTGAAGTCGGATAAAGAAAAGATGCTGGCGAAAGAAATTTTGCAGGAGCAGCTTCGGACAAAAAAACAAGACACGCAAAAGGAAGACGTTGTATCAAGTGAACCTTCTGTAAGCAGTGTTTCTTCCATTCATGTGGAAAATAGCCCCGTCCAGCCAAGTGGTATGGACAAGGAAATAGTGATGGAAATATCGCCTAATCCAGTAGCGGTTTTAGAAAGAGAAGAGACAGCTGCTGAAGTAGAGCATATTGTAGAAATAACTGAAAAAGAGGAACATGCAGCTGTCGAATTAAGCTTGGAACAAAAAGAGGAGCCCGAGAAGATAGTAGAGGAATCGCAAACAGCTCCTTTAGAAAAGGAAGAAGCGATTGTCCATCAAGCAGCACATGATGTAAACCGGCTATTGCAGGCTGCTGCAGAAGAGCAGGAGGCAGTAAAAGAGTTGGAGCAGGTGCTGCCTGTTGAGGGATCAGGTAGACAAAGTAACCAAGAAGTCGTACAGATAAAAACGGCCGATGAAATACCGGAAGAACAGCCGGAGCCGAAATTCAGCCGTCATTACGAAAAACCGCCTTTATCCTTCCTGGCACCTCCTGAGGAAAAGACAGAGGATTGGGCATGGATGGATGAACAGGGAGAACGGCTTATTATGGCCCTTTCTTATTTCCATATTGAGGC
>DEQA01000002.1:0-167 GCA_002359075.1 Planococcaceae bacterium UBA3378 | reverse complement strand
ATAGAAATTCCAAACCGTGTGTCGCGTGCTGTACGGTTATCGGAAGTTACAGATAGTGAGGGCTTCCAGACTTCCGAATCACCGCTTGAGGCAGCGCTTGGTCTTGATTTAACAGGACAGCCGGTGACAATTGATCTCCGGAAAATGCCGCATGGTCTGATTGCCGG
>DEQA01000309.1:6076-6629 GCA_002359075.1 Planococcaceae bacterium UBA3378 | reverse complement strand
TGTTCGTATATGGTATACTTATTCTAATTTAAAAAGGAAGAACTCTGGTAGAGAGGTGAACAATTATGACAAAGGTATCTAAGCGTCAAGAGGCAATTTTGGCATTTATTAAAGATGAAGTGCGATCTAAAGGCTATCCGCCTTCCGTTCGTGAAATTGGGGAAGCTGTAGGTCTTGCTTCAAGCTCCACGGTGCATGGGCATTTGGCTCGTCTGGAAAGTAAAGGTCTGATCCGTCGCGACCCGACAAAGCCGCGCGCTATTGAAGTATTGGATCAGGAAACCGTGCTTGTCAATAAGCAGGGCGTCATCCATGTTCCTTTAATCGGTAAGGTAACGGCTGGTTCGCCGATTACGGCAATCGAAAACATAGAAGAATACTTCCCGCTGCCTAATACATACGGCACAAGTGAAGATCAAATTTTCATGTTGGAGATTATGGGTGAATCTATGATTGAAGCGGGTATTTTAAACGGCGATTACGTCATCGTAAAACAGCAGTCCTCAGCAAACAATGGCGATATCGTTGTAGCAATGACCGAAGACGACGAAGC
>DEQA01000309.1:5184-5971 GCA_002359075.1 Planococcaceae bacterium UBA3378 | reverse complement strand
AAAGTAGTAGGCTTATATCGTACAGTACATTAATATTCCATTCTTGAAAGAACAGCGCCCATCTCCAATAGATGAACGCTGTTTTTGTATTATGACGGGGATAAATATATTATGTGGCATGGAAAAAATCCCATCATATGCATTCCTTGCGATAGAGAATTCAAAATAACTGCCAGTACCACTCGATCAGGTCTGCCCCGTAAAAATAAGCAACCACTGCTCCAAGCGCAATCGAAGGCCCAAACGGAATCGGTGTCTTTCTCCCCTGCCCTTTTACCTTTAGGATCACAACTCCTGCTATCATCCCGATCAGTGACGCAAGAAAAAGCGTTAAAAGCGTGTTGACGGTACCAAGGACAAGCCCGATCAAAAAGAACAGTTTAATGTCCCCACCGCCCATACCGCCTTTAGAAATAACAGCAATGAGCAGTAATATTCCAAATCCACCGACCGCACCGAGCAGGCTGTCCCACCACGGATCAAGCGGCGAAATGATCCGCGCGATCACGAGCAGCGGCAGGAAAAATAACAGGATTTTATTTGGGATAAGCATATATGCTATATCTGATACATTAATAATGACAAGCAGCGACACAAACAAGAGGGCTACAGCCATCTCTGCCGTAAAACCGAATTTTAGATAGCTTCCGGCAAATAAAGCCGCAGTCGCGATTTCTGTTACACAGTAAATCGGTGACACCTTCACTCCACAGCCTCTGCACTTTCCGCCCTGTATGATATAAGAAAGGACCGGAATTAATTCAATCACCGTCAGTCTGCGGTCACA
>DEQA01000309.1:0-5085 GCA_002359075.1 Planococcaceae bacterium UBA3378 | reverse complement strand
AAGACCAAATAAAGCAATACATACACTATAGATAATTTCCATATCATTTCCTCTTATTCAAAATAGAATGTCGTTATCTGAATACTGGCAGTCACAATCGATGTCCCCTCTTCGGTCAGTGCATCCTCCTCCCCAGGTAGGGCATATTCGATCGCATCAATATGCATGACGCGTTCCATCTGTTCGATTTCCTTGATAAATTGCTGCAGCTGCTCATCATCCGGTGATTCAATATCTATTTGCAATGTAATAAGTTTTAAATTTGCCGGCAGTGCTTCCACTGACATCGTAGAAACAGGAATCTCCTCCTGTTGGTTTGCCTCCTCGTTTGTTTCATTATTTTCTGTTGTGCTCTCACTGTCATTCTCTTCCGGTGAGCCGACTGCCTGCTCATCTTCAGTCGGCGCATTCGGATTAATAAGTCCGGATTCCGAGACAAGATTATCGTAATTATTAAAGGTAATCGTAACGATACGTGAACCGGCAACGTATTCAGCCTCCTCAAGTGATAGAAGGAGCCGATCGATTTCCCGATTGTCAGGAAGCTTTTGGCGTATGATGAGACTGCTGTCCACCTCGCCGTTTTGATTTTCTTTAATCAACGCAATTTGCTCTTTCATTGTGGCCGTTTCGCTCGTTAACTGAGTAACGATATTTTGTTTTTCTGCTGCCTCCTCCTGCTTTGGCAGGACCATATAGTAATACACCGCAAATAAAAGGGCCAGCAGTAGTGCTGTAATAAGGAGAGGTCCTGTATTTTTGCCACCTGAAAGCTGCATTACACCCCACCTCCCGCAGCGGCGTAGACCGGGTCAATACGCACTGACATCTCTACCGTATACCGCGGCAGTTCGCTAAATCTTTCCTCCGTATCGGTCTGCTCCGTTGATGGTCCAATATCAAAGTTCGTAATCTCTCCTACTTGTATATCGAGAAAGTAAGGGCTTTGTTCGAGGCGCTCTATAAAAGTTGAAACAGCATTTAATATCTCAAAATCAATCGTAAAATGAACGGCAGTTTGGTCAAATGAAAAGCTGCGCAGGTATGTATTCTCCGGCAATAAAGCTTGTATCT
Source organism: Planococcaceae bacterium UBA3378 (assembly GCA_002359075.1). Classification (GTDB taxonomy): domain Bacteria; phylum Bacillota; class Bacilli; order Bacillales_A; family Planococcaceae; genus Lysinibacillus_B. Next base: position 4,011 of record DEQA01000309.1, on the reverse strand, counting down.
CCCCCATCAGCGGTGTCACTGGATATGATATTTGCTCGATAAAGGTTAAAGACTCCTCAATCGAACCCTGTTCGGCGCCTTGCAGCTCTTCCAATTCTTTTTGTGCAGCGTCATGTTCTGCCAAAAGGATTTGCTCGCGGTTTGTGAGGCTCACTATATCTGCTCTTGCGGAAAAATACAGCCAGGACAGTACCGCAAGCAAAAGGAGAGCTATTATCCCAAAAAGAATATAACGTATCCTCGATTGCTCGTTGTCGCGCCCCGTATTCGGCAATAGGTTAATATCCGGAATCATATCGTATCCTCCTTGAGGGCAAGTCCGATTAACGAGGCGTGCTTGGCTTTAAAACCAGGATACTTTTTCCCGATGAGTTCGTCGTTTACTTCAATAATCGGATTTTCAAAATTCTCCGCTAAAAATGCTGGAATAGTTGCAAGCAGAGGATTATCACCTAATACAATTATGTCATCCACCGCCTTCTCTCCTTTATGTAATGAAAACTTGAAGAAATTCATCATCCGGTCAAGCTCCAGAATTTGATCCATTACCGTATTTTGATAATTTTGCGGATCCCCCTCATAATGGAAAGACACATCATACTCATCCTCTCCCTTCTTCTCAACCCGCCACTCATCAAGATCCGTATCAATTGTTTGGAACCTCAGGAATTCCACGTCCCCATATGAATAGATGCAAATGGATAACGTATTGATCGACCAATCGGCAATAAGGTATGTCCTGTTGTTACTGAGAAGTTCCAAGGAATCCAAAAGACGCAGATTGGCAAGTGCCCGAATGTCCGCCACCTTTGGCTTTAAATGGTTGTCCGATAAAATATCCATAAATTTCTTCACTTCTTCTGATGGTGCCGCGAAAATGACGGCTTGCCCATCATCCGGATCTTTATCTACCACATCCATAAGGGGATCATCGAACGGAAGGTGGATGGAATGGCCTACTTCCAGCTGAACATAGCCGAGCAGCTCCTTCTGATCCTTGAGGTCTTCCGGGTGCTCAATACTCTTTAGCAAAACAGACGTATCCGGTACGAAAAACCGTACATTCTGCCGCTTCGCATGCCAATGATCTATATGTGCCTTTACAATTTCAAACAGCCCCATTTCATCGAGTATCATGCCCTCCTGCACAAGCCCTCCCGGCAACGGAACATCAAAGCATTGCGCCTGTCCGAGGTCTGCGCTTTTTGCTACAAGCGCACGAAGCACATAATCATGCAGCTCCAGGCTGATATGGGCATTCTTCTTGCTAGTGAATATGCTGAACATATATGGCCTCCTATCTCGCATTTTCTTTATAGCGAATTATCAGTCACTCAATGGAACACCTAACTGTAGTTAGGTGTTCTGTGAGTGGATAAACTTACGGTTGAGACGTTGGTATTGTATCACCTGGTTCTACATCTGCATCATTAATAACTTGAATACTAGCACCATTAAAAGTTATTGTTTCTCCGCTAGATAAAGTAGCTTTACCGGTTAGTGTAAGTGGAGATGTATTTTCTACTTTAACAGCCTCCTTTTCCTTTTCAAAAGTGCCCCAATTGTCTACATAATCCTCAAGATCCGTTCTATTAGCAGTTGTTTTTCCCGCCCCTTCATCCGTAAAGTACATATTAGCGGCATTTAAAATATTTACTGCATCGGCCTTCGCTGCTTTCACCCGCGAATTCTCAATAATATTCCCAATCGCCGGGATGGCAATAGCGGCGATAATCGCCAGGATGACAATAACTGCTAATAATTCAATCAACGTTAACCCTTTTTCGTCCTTCATACGTTTCTTCATTTGCTGTAGCATTTTTACTGCATCTCCTTTCTGGTGGTTGTTATTTATTTTGTACGGACGCCAAGCTCTTTGATGCCTCCTTACAAAACGCCCGATGGATCCCATTCTTTATAACGATCCGCATTCACATAAACAGCGGGATGTTTTTTACATCTGCTCATAAAGACTGAACATCGGCAGCATGATCGCAGCTACGATCACCCCAACAATGACCGCTAAAAATAAAATCATCATCGGTTCAATAAGCGATTTCAGTGTATCGACGGCACGGTCGACTTCTTCTTCATAGAAATCGGCAATTTTCTCAAGCATATAGTCAAGCGATCCTGTCGATTCCCCAATCTGCGTCATGCTTGTGACTAATGGCGGGAACAGCCAGCTTTTTTGCAGCGGCTCCGTCAACGTGCTTCCCCTTTCAAGACTTTCTCTCGCTTCCATCATCACTTCACTAATAATCGGGTTACCGCTGACCCGTTCGGAAATGGTCATCGCCTGTAAAATCGGCACGGCACTGCTGAACAACGAAGACAATGTACGTGTCAGCCTTGAAATAGCTGTTTTCTGCAGCAGCGGGCCAAATACCGGCATGCGCAGCATGGCATAATGGACCATATAATAAAATCGTTTGTTATTCTTATAAAGCCAGTGGAATCCTATTACGGCCCCTAACATAACGAGAAGCAGCAACCACCAAAAGTTTACAAGCCAATCACTGATTTTTACCGTAATGACGGTAATCAGCGGCAGCTCCGCCCCCATCTCATCAAACGTCTGAACAAAGGTTGGCACAATATAAATCAATAGAAAGAACACGACACCCACCGTAATCAGCAGCAGTACCGCCGGATATGTCAGTGTCGACTGCACCTTCTTTTTCACCCGGAACTGCTTTTCGAATGTATTCGCAAGGCGTTCGAGCGTCTCATCGATATTTCCTGTTGCCTCACCGGAGCGCATCATATTGATAAATAAATCGGGAAACACTTTCGGATGCTTGGCGATCGCCTGGGAGAAAGCCATCCCTTTTCTTACGTCTCCTTCCACTTCTTCCAGCGCTTTTTTCAGCGGCTTGCTTGTCGACTGTCGGGCAAGGATATTCGTTGCCTCTACAATTGAAATGCCGGCACGGATGAGTGTCGCAAACTGGCGGCAGTAAATAACAAAATCCTGATTTTTAACGGTGCGGTCGATATGCAGATCTTTATGCCATATATTTTTTGATTCCTCTACTTCACGGGGGTTGATCCCCTGATCGCGCAGCTGGTCGATCGCGATATTTCTGTTTGTAGCCTGGATAATCCCTTTCTTTAATGCACCGCTTTTTGAACGGCCTCTATATTTATAAACGGTCAATGGTACTCACCTGCATTCAAATACGGACGTGCTTCTTCAAGCGAAATCTGGCCTTCGGAAATTAATTGTTGGATGCTGGTTTCAAGCGTATGCATGCCGAGTGCCCGGCTTGTCTGCATCACACTTGGAATTTGGTGAACCTTCTCATTTCGGATCAGGTTTGTTACAGCCGGCACTCCAACAAGTATTTCTGTGGCTGCCACCCTTCCTTTGCCGTCTTTTTTGACAAACAGACGCTGGGAAATAATTCCCTGCAGGACGTTTGCCAGCTGAATCCGGATTTGCCCCTGCTGATAGGGCGGGAACACGTCGATAATGCGGTCGATTGTTGTCGGCGCGCTCGATGTATGAAGGGTGGCAAATACTAAATGCCCCGTTTCCGCTGCGGTAATGGCAGTCGAAATTGTCTCCAGATCCCGCATTTCCCCGACAAGAATAATATCCGGGTCCTGGCGGAGGGATGCCCGCAGTCCGTTTGCAAAGCTAGCCGTATCTGTTCCGACTTCGCGCTGATTGATCATCGACTTTTTATGCTGGTGCACATATTCAATCGGATCTTCGAGCGTAATAATATGCTTTGCTTTATTTTCATTAATATAGTTAATCATTGCAGCAAGAGTCGTTGATTTTCCCGAACCGGTAGGACCGGTTACTAAAATGAGTCCCTGCGGTTTTTCGGCTAATTCATAGAGCACATTCGGCATATTCAATGATTCAATTGTTGGTATGCTGCTTGATATAAGCCGGGCAGCAATCGCACCGGCATTGCGCTGATGATAGGCATTGACACGAAAGCGGCAGTAGCCTTCCAGCGTATAGTCAAAATCTGTTTCGCCTTTCTCATCAAACTC
>DEQA01000265.1 GCA_002359075.1 Planococcaceae bacterium UBA3378 | reverse complement strand
TCCTTCCTAAAAAATAGAGCAGCATAGAAAGTTTCCGCTTTCTGTGCTGCTTTTTTTGATTTCTTATAGTGCTTTTTTCATGAAGCGGTTAATGTCCACATCAGCGCCAATTAATAACAGAAGGTCTCCCATAAGAATAGGGTCAGTCGGTTCCGGCGTAATGAGAATCTCATCCCCTCTTTTAATTCCTACTATATTGATGCCGTATTTCGCCCGCAGATCCAAGTCTACAAGGGAGCGGCCGGCAATTCTGTCACTTACCTTTATTTCCATAATGGAATGCTCGTCCGATAATTCCAGATAATCCAGCACATTATTGGAGATCATGTGATTAGCAATCCTGATCCCCATGTCACGTTCAGGATGGACAACAAAATCTGCACCAATTTTGCGCAGTACTTTTTCATGATAATCGTTATTTGCCTTCACTGTAATCTGCTGAACGCCCAATTCCTTAAGAATCAGGGTTGTTAAAATACTCGATTGAATATCCTCGCCAATCGCCACAATAACATGCTCGAAATTACGCAGGCCGAGTGATTTGACCACTGCTTCATCTGTTGTATCCGCTACGACTGCCTGTGTGGCAATATGGGCAAAATCATCAACGCGTACCGGTGATGAATCGATCGCCATAACATTTGCCCCTTGAGAAATCAATTCTTTTACAATACTACCGCCAAAGCGGCCCAGCCCGATGACGACAAATTCTTTTCTCATCTGTACTCCTCCTGTTCCTCTGTGTGTTCAGTGTAACGCAAATTTAAAAAAATAAAAAGGTACGGCATTATGCCCTACCTTTTCGAATCTTCGATGACACGTTGAATACGCTTTTCAAGCATCCGCAAAGCGCTTCCTCCCGCTTGATAATGACGAAGCTGGCCCTTCTCGTCAAAAAGATAATAAGCGGGCACATAATGGTTCCTAAAACGGTCCGTTATGAGGAAATCATTATCTACGATGAGCGGATGGGCTATTTTGTAATAATCCACAACTGCCTTTACATTTGGAAGAATCATATCTTCTGCCGTACGGGGCATATGGACAGCTATTACATTCATATCATCCGCATATTGTTCCGCCAAAGCGCTGATTGTATCAAGCCCATACTTGCATAAATCGCAGCTAACCGACCAAAAATGAACAAATGTCGGCTTTTCTGTAAACAGGTGTTTCCCTGCCTTTTTATTATTTAACCAATTTGCTCCCTCAAAAGAAGGCATCAGAGCACGCAGTTTCATGTTTCATCCCCTTTGCTCCCTGTTATGATATGCAAGATTGATTAAAGTGTCGCTTGACCGGGCCGCCAATTTGCCGGACATAATCCGCCGCATTGTAATGCTTGCAGTACTCTTACTATTTCATCAACATCCCGGCCGATATTATGATGGTAAATGGTTTGGTATTGCAGCTCTCCTTCTGGGTTAATAATAAACAAGCCCCGCAATGCTACCCCTTCTTCTTCCACCAGTACACCGTATGCTTTTGAGATGTGATGGTTGGTGTCGGCACCGAGGGGGAAATTCAATTTTCCTACACCGTTTTTCACGCGTTCTGTCCTGCTCCAGGCAAGATGAGTATGTATCGTATCGGTTGATATCCCAATGACTTCTGTATCCAGCTCGGTGAATTCATCATAGCGGTCGCTTATAGCTGTTATTTCAGTCGGACATACAGCCGTAAAATCCATCGGGTAAAAAAGGAGCACCAGCCATCTCTCTTCTCCTAACATATCTTTCATGCAAATATCCCCAAATGTTTGATCCGGAAAAAGAGCCTTTACTTTAAAATCCGGTGCCTTTCTGCCAACCATACATTCCCTCATAGGCTCACCCCTTTTATAGAATTTGTCGTTCTGTAATCCCCTTTATTTTACATTTATCCGCATTTCATTTCTATAACCGTTTACACTTTTAACCAATTATTCACTTTTAAGGTTCACCACCTTAACATGAGGTTGATTTTCGTTCTGGCTGGACTTCCGGAGATACCGGCTGCAAAAGCATTGTCCTACTATGCGATTTTGTTATCATGGACCGCTTCAAAAAATTCATCAACGGACAGACCGCTTTTTAAAGAGTTTTATCCTCAAAAGCGCTTTCTATCAACACTTGTTCGGATAATGCGTAAGACCAATGTTTTCCTTTTTACTGAACGTAAAAAAAACCACTTGAAATCACAGTATAATTCGATATAATTATTATGTTTTGTAAACTTAAAGTTTGGTAATAGTAAACTTTAATACTGTTTGTTTAGCATTACTAAACTGTGCAGGAGGGATGTACCGAATGCAAATCGGATCAAAAATCAAAGCGTTGCGTTTAAAAAAGGGGCTCACGCAAGAAGAGCTCGGAGAAAGGACAGACTTGTCCAAAGGCTATATTTCGCAGCTTGAGCGAGACCTGAACTCGCCATCCATAGAAACGCTATTCAATATTCTTGAAGTGCTTGGCTCGACACCGAGGGAATTTTTCGATGACACACCTGATGAGCAGCAGATTGTTTATACAAAGGAAGATCAAACAAGCTTTACCGACAATGAAAAGAACTATTCAATCGAATGGCTGATCCCTACGTCGAATGAAAAGGAAATGGAACCGGTTATTTTAACCTTCCAAAAAGATGGTGAATTCAAACAGTTTGAACCCTCATTATCTGAAACATTTATTTATGTATTAAAGGGGCGCATCCGTGTCGTCATTGGAACAGAGGAGTATATTGCCGGTGAAGGCCACTCGGTTTATTACGAGGCATCTTCTCATCATCAGATTTTTAATGCCCACAACGGACTCACAAGGGCGCTGCTAGTAGCTACTGAATCTTATTTGTAATGAGGAGGACAACGATAATGGACAACACAATTATCCGTTTTGAAAACGTAACAAAAACTTATAGCGACGGAACGACCGTCCTGAAAAATATTAACTTCGAGCTTGAAAAAGGCAAATTTTATACATTATTAGGTCCTTCCGGCTGCGGTAAAACGACGATTTTACGGATTATTGCCGGGTTTACCGATGCCACAACAGGAGATGTGTACTT
>DEQA01000071.1:17203-18897 GCA_002359075.1 Planococcaceae bacterium UBA3378 | reverse complement strand
GGCGTCTGGCCTACTTTGCTACATCTGACCAGGCAGAAAAATTAGCAGCCGCTATTAAAGCAAATAACCTGAATGTAAATATAGTTTACAGTGGTGGAAGAGATCTGGATATCCTTCCTGTAGAGGTGGATAAAGGGAAAGCACTACAGTATATACTGAATGCCTGCCAAAATACATCTACTGTTATTGTGTCAGGTGATTCAGAGAATGATTTAAGTTTATTTCATTTAGGCTATCCTGCAATCGGTGTAGGAAATGCTTGCGACAGCATACGGGCTATGCAGCATCTGCCGCATGTCTATATTGCAGAAAACCAAGCTGCCAGAGGCGTAAAAGAAGTGTGGGAAAAAATTATGAATGAACAGAAACAGGTATCAAACATTTCCCTCTAACAAGTAATAGGACAATTGGCTGGAGGGAAATGTTTATCCTTATCATTTATTTAAAGAAGCAGCGGTCATTCACTAGAAGTGAGGGCTGTTTATATATGTATAAAAAGAAAAATACGCAATGATACGATAAAAAAATTTATATTATTGCACAATAAATGGTTCCCATCCAAGCCGATGCTAAAATTTGTTTAGTATCGGTTTTTATATTGGACAAAACAACGGTTAACCTAAAAATGATTTGATACTGCCTTTGTCTGTTTTATTTCAGGATCAAGTTCTCCTTCAACAATTAATAACTCGAATGATAATAGGAAATGAAGGCAAGAATACTATATGAAAGAGAGCTATATAATAAAGAAACGAAATTTTACCGTCCTTTATTGTAAATAGCCCGGCAAACTGACCGGCAAAGTCAGCTGCCAAACGAATTTTCACGATTGTTAAGGTGATGAGAGATAAAACTAATTGGTTTAAGCTGGATGATCGCAGTGTTGAATATTTTTGATTGTATGGCCACCTACTACGGGTTAACACATTTATTAATTAAAGAAGCAAACCCCATCATGGATTTATTATGGAAGAGCAACCCTCTGTTATTTCTCCTTACAAAAATTGCTCTATCAGCATGTCTTCTCTTTATTTCCTATCGGATCTTTATAAAAAGCGGAGCAGCTTTTAGACGAATATACACCTTTTTATTGGCAGGCGCAGCCGGCTTGTATGTAGGGGTAATCATTCTTCATACCGTATGGCTCACTTCCATCTAAAAAAAGAGCATAAGGCTTGTATAGGAAAGAAATGGCGGCCGAATAGACCGCCAGTCTCTTTTACAAACGATCAGATTTTTTTTCGTTATTATTTTGTTTGTAAGCCGAGTTGTTCGTGTTTTTGTAGGCAGAATCAGATTTGTAATTTGTATCTGAGAAGTCTTCTTCCTCAGCGAACTCCGTCTGGTAGCTGGCATTTCCATATGTCGAATTAGTGCCGGCATTTGGGGCTTCCCCCTCCGTTAACGGTTTTGTTAGCAGCGGTATACAGACAAGGCCCGCAATCCCTACTAGTGAATAAATAATACGGGAAAGAACGGAGTCAGGTCCTCCGAATAATGTGGCAACTAAATCAAATTGGAAAAAACCGATAAGTCCCCAGTTGACTGCACCGATAATGACAAGAACTAAAGCTGTTCTATATAATGACCCCATTGTTGACACCTCCTTTGTTTTTCAGGCAAATAAGCCTTCTCTTTAAATTGCCCATTTTCCCGAAAATCATGGATGAATAAAGAGAAATTTTTTTGTACAT
>DEQA01000071.1:0-17155 GCA_002359075.1 Planococcaceae bacterium UBA3378 | reverse complement strand
GGAATTTAAAAAGCTGCAGCGGAAGCGGTGGCGATTTGAAGTAACGATCAGAGGAGAATTCTTCTTACTGATAATGGTTATTAAAAAAGAGCAGCCCCGAAAGTAGTTACTTTCTAGGCAGCTCTTCGCATAAGCTAGGATTTTTTGGCAATGGTAACGTTCAGCCAACCAAAGAGGATAGTCAATATAGGGCTCAAAAGGCAGAAGAAGGCAAACGGTAAATAGTCTAAAACCGGCACGTCAAGCATGGAGGTGATAAATAGTCCGCAAACACTCCATGGAACGAGCGGGTTAATGACGGTTCCTGCATCCTCCATTACACGACTAAGGCTTTTTGGCTGCAGGCCCATTTCATCATATTTCGTTTTGAACGCTTCTCCTGTCAATAAAATCGATAAGTACTGCTCACCGACCAGTAGATTAATGCCAATCACAGTAAAGGCTGTACCGGTAATTAAGGTACCGATAGAGGACAATAGCTCATCTACTTTGGCTAACAGAGCCTGGACGATCCCAAGGGCAAATAGCAGTCCGCCCATGCTTAAGCTTAGTAGAACAAGCATAATGGTAAAGAACATACTGCTGATGCCGCCTCTTGTTAATAAAGAGTCGATTACTTCTATACCTGTGTCGGCAACATATCCGCCATAAAGGAGGGAGAAGTAGTCCGGAAGTGTTAGCGACATATGAAGCGTCGATAGGATGAGCGCCGCAATGGAGCTGACAGTTAAAGTTAAAAAGGCAGGAACTTTAAATAATGTACATACAATCAGCACAATAAGCGGTATGATAGCATACCAGTGGACCATCTGTAACTGTATGAGCATGTCCTTATAGGACGTAATAACACCTGTATCCAATGTTTGGATGGAAGGTGACAGTACAGAATAAAGAATGGCACTGATGAAAAAGGCCGGAATCGTTGTCCAGCTCATATTTTTTATATGTTCAAATAAATCGATCCCTACAATACTCGCGGCCAAATTCGTAGTGTCTGAGAGAGGGGACATTTTATCCCCGAAAAAGGCTCCTGATACAATGGCTCCAGCCGTCAGGGCAAGAGAGGCATCAATAGCTCCGGCTATACTAATAAAAGCAAGACCTAATGTGGCAACAGTTGTGAGCGAGCTGCCGATTGCTGTACCAATGATGGCAGTTGTGACAAATACAATCGTATAAAAGAAACTTGCTCCGACAATTGATAGTCCCATATATAACAAGGTAGGAATAGTGCCGCCTACAATCCAGCTGCTAATCAATATACCGATGAGCAGGAAAATATAAATAGCCCCGATTCCTGCCTGGGCTCCGGCAAGCATACTCTCTTCAAGCTTTTTAAACGGCACCCGCTTCAGCAGACCGTAAAAAAGCAGGAACATAATGGAGCAGACAATCGGGATATGGGGTTTCGCCTCGAATTTGCCGATCGAAATCGAGATGGAAAGGATGACGACGAGTACTATAAAAAGGGCCTCTACAAAAGAGGGACGTGTTTTTGCTTCAATAGAAAACATATGACGGCTCCTAGATGATGAGTATTTTCAATTTAACGCTTCAACTCGCGAAAGTATAGTGTCATTGTAACACTCCTGGTCTCTAAGTCAATAGGATGGAAATGACAGAAACATTGATTGAAAGTATAATTTTTACCCAACTAATATATTTTCCTTCATTTTTTCTTCGATCTCCTGTAGTAACTCTTCAGCTGTTTCAGCAGTTACAACTTCACTGTTTACAATAGCGAAAAGACAGGTATCGCATGTTTCGCAGTTAGATGTACAGCCTGCTTCCTCAATGACGACATCCTCTCTGCCCAGTAATTCATCATAGGCATCGGCACTCCCAAAGGAAAGATTGGAAACACAAAATTCCACATGATGTTTAAGAGATTTATCTTTACGTTTAAATAGAGATCTGAACATGGCAAGGACTCCTTCGTTTTCCTCTTATTGTACTCATTTTTTTACAGCCTGTGCAATTGTCGTTTGATTAATGAGGAAATGGTAAACAAAAATAGAGGCATGCTGAAATGGTGAAAGTGTTGGTGATGAGCGGGAAATGGGCGCATAAGGTAATAGTAGGTGTATCGGAGAGTAAAGAGAAGCCGGCTGAAAAGGGGAAGGGAATGGATTATTGATTTGTTCCTCCACAGCAAAAAAGGACACGGCCTCCTAAAAAGGAGTGCCGCGCCCTGCTTTTACATACGTCGCCGCATAACATCCATATCATCGAGATGGCTGCGGGCCTCTTGATTTGCCTGCTCTTTTAACTCATATTCCGACTGCTGTCCCACTATCGTATCTAAAGAGGCTGTATGCTGTGCGGCATCTCTTTGTGCATATATAATGGAAGCACCTTGAGAAAGTTCATGACTTAGGTAAGAAATCTCTTCCTCTGTCAAATCAATTTGACGCAATGTTTCCGTTACGGCGTCTTCCCCTGTAAAGAAGGACTTGAATTTATCTATCCAGTTGCCGGCTTCATGTGTATGGATATCGGAATTTGCTCTGATGTTTTCGAAGTTACTCATATCTTTTGAAAAAATGTGAATATCTCGCTCGGAAAAACCTTCTGCTTTAAGGGTTTCTAATTTATAGAAGAAATCTTCATGGCCATTCGCTACTTCAATGCGGTAATTTTTGTCCACTATATTCACTCCTTCCAATACGTATTGATAATTTCTTTTCCCGTTCTTCTTTCGCTGAAAACGTAGGAAGGGATATGTAATATAACTGTAAAGAGAAATAGGGAGAAGTCATGCAGCAGAAATGAGGTGAAAGAATGCATGCATTTTTACTTGAAATGAAGCAGATTGATGTAGCAATTCATCATTTTTTAACAGATTACGGCTATCTTGTTTATATCCTTTTATTCCTGATCATTTATTGCAAAACCGCATTTATCGTACTGACGTTCCTGCCGGGGGATGCTACCGTATTTGTAAGCGGGGCACTTGTAGCGCTGGGGGAATTAAATGGATGGTTTTTGCTGTTGGTGCTTTTTACAGCGACCATGCTGGGAGATACACAAAACTACTGGATTGGCCGGATTGGCCGTAAGATGACGAACAGGCGGTGGCTGTTCTCTAAAAATACAATGCAATCGGCAAATGATTTTTTTATGAAGCATGGGGAGAAGGCCATTCTGTTTTCCCGCTTCATTCCATTGATGAGAACGATGATCCCTTGTGTGACGGGCTATACCCGTTATTCCTTTCAGGCCTTTTTAACCTATAATAGCTTGGGCGGTTTTTTGTGGGTGACTTTGTGGCTGGGAGCAGGCGTACTTTTAGGCCAAATTCCGATGATCGAGCGAAATATGGCAATTTCTATTCCTGTTATCTCCTGTATCCCATTTTTACCACCTATTATTTGGTATATAGCGACATCTGGCAAAAGGAAAAGAAGGGCTGATAAGTGATAGGAAGATCAACCCTTTTCATAAGGGAACGTTTATACTTGAATAAGGGACTGATTAATTAGCACACCAATTCCTATAGCAAGAAAGATTCCTAAACAGGCGGCAATAACGTAAGTTGGCTTTAACATAAAATCCGCTCCTTTCCTATTGCTAACATTATAAAATAGAAAGAAAATTTCGGATGTGAAAAACATCACAGGACGGATGAAAATCACGCAATTTTTTGCTATTCTGTGGGTACAATGTAAATTAATCTTTACAAGCTAATAAATAACACAGCATTTTTATGTTATATTTATTGGAAATTTCATCTTTAAAAGGAGCTTATACAAGATGTTAACTTTCTCTATTCCGCCGTTACACCATGAAAAAATGAGTGAGGCAAAAGAATATATTGATTCACTGACAAAACCACCTGGAAGCTTAGGAAGATTGGAGGAGTTAGCGATCCACCTTGCCGGAATGACAGGGGATATAAAACCTGAGATCTTGCCGGCCTCTCTTGTGTTTTGTGCCGATCACGGGATTTTTGAAGAAAACGTTTCCGCGTCACCTCAGGAAGTAACGTATGAAATGGCTTTGAATATGGTGAAAGGGGGAGCCGGAATCAGCGTCTTCAGCCGTATGATTGGTGCTCCGTTAAAAGTGTATGATTTAGGAATCAAGCGTCCTGTCCCTGATGACAGCGTGATCAATAAAAAAATACGGGAAAAAGGGACAGCCAATTTTTTAAAAGAACGGGCGATGACAGAGGAAGAGGCGTGGAGAGCCATTGAGGTAGGCTATGAAGCAGCTAAGCAAGCTATTCAAGAAGGAGCAGGCTGCCTCATTGTTGGAGAGCTTGGTATTGGAAATACGACAGCTAGCAGTGCTATTTTAGCAGCTATTCTTGATATTGACCCGGAAATAGTTGTCGGTCGTGGTTCAGGTATTAATGACCAGCAGTTAATCCGTAAAACAGAAGTATGCCGGGAAGCGCTGGCTCTTCATAAGCCTAATAAGCATGATGCCATTGATTTATTATCGAAAGTCGGAGGACTTGACATTGCTGGAATGACAGGTGCCATGGTTGGGGCAGCGGAAATGCGTACCCCTGTTTTGTTAGACGGCTTCATTTGCACAGTCTCAGCATGTCTGGCCGAACTGCTTGCTCCCGGCAGCGTAGATTATATGATTTTATCGCATAGCTCGGTGGAGCCGGGACATAAAATTGCTGCGGAGCATCTACATAAAAAACCGCTTATTGAGATGGACTTGCGGCTTGGAGAAGGGACAGGCGCCGCTGTTTCTTATCCTATTATTAAGGCATCGAACGTAATGGTGAAGGACATGGCTACATTCAATAGTGCAAGTGTTTCTCAAAAATAAATAAGATTGTTAAAAAGTGAATCTAAACGCACGCAGCGGCACCAAAAAAGGTGGCCGCTGCGTTTTTTTACGGAAAAAAAGTTTGAACATATGTTTGACACATTCGAGGTGTAAAGTACGGATTATCAGTGAGATACCCATTGATGTGTGATCTATAAAAAGAAGGAGGAAGAGAAATGCCGATTCATACATCATTTAATCCTAACGGCAGAAAAGAAATGAAGTTCGGGATTACGTATATGGATTATATGCTACTGCGAAATAAATTGCGTCACGTAATGAAACTTGACCCTTATGCAGGTCCGAACGGGCGCTATTTAATCCGTTCATGCTACTTTGATAATTTCGATAATAAGGTGATGAACGAAAAAAAGGAAGGGTTTCTTAAACGTGATAAATACCGCGTACGCCTTTATGGAAAAAGTACAGCAACGATTCATTTGGAGAGAAAGTCAAAACGCAATAACTTGACATTCAAAACGAAATGTAAGCTGACGGTACGTGAATTTGAACAGATGCAAAAAGGGGACATCGATTGGATGGAGGATGATGAAAGAGGACTGATCCAAGATTTGTTTCATGAGATGAAATATAAAGGGTTGAAGCCGATGTCGGTTGTCGACTATGAGCGGGAAGCTTACATCTACTTATACGGAAATGTACGTGTCACTTTTGATAGTAAAGTGCAAACAAGCCTGAGAAATACAGATTTATTCAATAAGTCTTTGCCAATGGTGGATGTACTGGAACCGTATGAAGTCATTTTGGAAGTAAAATATGACGAATACCTGCCGGACATTATTAAAACGCTGCTGCAGGGAGTCAATGTAAAGCAAGAAGCATATTCAAAATATCAATTAAGCCGTATGTACGGATAAATTAGGAGGAAATAGTTATGTTATCTTTATTAACTGCTACAACTTTTGATGATATTTTCAAATCAAGTTTCCTTGAGAAAACATCATCATTTTCTTTAACCGATTCACTAATCGGTATGGTTTCCGCATTTTTGTTAGGTTTGTTCATTTATTTTGTGTATAAAAAAACATTCAACGGGGTCATTTACTCCCATTCTTTTAATATTTCGCTTATGGTGATGACATTGGCAACAGCCCTTGTCATTATGGGTATCAGCCAGAATGTTCTGTTGTCGCTTGGTATGGTTGGGGCGCTCTCAATTGTTCGTTTCCGGACACCGATTAAAGACCCGATGGATTTAATTTTTTTATTCTGGTCAGTTGTAGCCGGAATCCTTTGTGGGGCAGGCTTCATTCCACTCGTTGTCACAGGGTCGCTTGTCATTGGGCTTGTCATTATCTTCTTCCAAAACAAAATTGTTGTGGAGAACCCATATTTACTTATTGTGAAGTTTGATAATGAGATGGTTAATACAGAAATTGAAAAAATACTCGCAGCAAACAGCCAAAAATATATGTTGAAATCTAAAACGATTTTTCATGAAGGAGAAGCGGAAGTTACTTACGAGGTACGGTTAAAGGAAAATGATGCCCAGCTTGTAACGGAAATTTCTGCTGTCCCTGGGGTATCATCTTCAGTGATGCTGAGCTACGACGGTAATTTCACAGCGTAAATAAAAAAGGGGATCTGGCGGCAGATCTCCTTTATTAATAGGAGGCATTTATGAAAAAAGTAAAATATGCAGCGCCATTTATTTTGAGTGCCATCGTATTAGCGGGTTGTCAAAACGCTAACACAGAAGAGAGTGCCAATGTAGACGAGCTAACGGCACAGTATGTCTCTTACGGGGATGAAGATTTTTATACTGTTTGGCAGGATAGCAGTTTTACAAAGATCGAACTAAAAGGAGATTCTGCCGTAGCTGATGGACCAGGTGGTGTCGTGATAGAAAACGGAACGATTGACATTCGAACAAGTGGCACCTATGTGTTTGAAGGAACTCTTGATGATGGACAGATTGTCATCGATGCCGAGGACAAAGGAACGGTTCGAATCGTATTAAACGGTGTTTCTATTACTTCCTCTTCAGGACCTGTGATTCACGTGAAACAATCAGATCAAACGGTTATTTCTTTAGAGCAGGGAACAGAAAACAGATTGGAGGATGCAAAGGAATATATAGTGGAAGAAGGAGAAGATGAACCAACAGCAGCTATTTACAGCAAAGATGATCTATCTATTAACGGATCCGGCAAGCTTGTCATTCAGGCTAACTATAAGGATGGCATTACAGGACGGGATGATGTCATTATAACCGGAGGAGAAATAGAGATCCAAGCAGCCGATGATGGGATTGTTGGCCGTGATTTACTAGCGATTCGTGATGCAAAGGTGAAAATTGATGCTGTAGGAGATGGATTAAAATCAACGAATGATGAAGACGAGAAGAAGGGCCATATTGTACTGCAAAGTGGAACATTTGATATTGCAGCTGGCTCGGACGGGGTCCAGTCAGTACATGATGTGCTCGTGATAGACGGAGAATATACAATCACTGCAGGAGGCGGAAGCCCTGAAACAGTGAAAGCCGATGAAGAACGAGGCGGAGGGGCGATGCCTGACGGAACGACGCCTGACGGAACGGCACCAGAAGCAGGCCGGGGTCCGATGAGCGGACTAGATCAGGCACAAATCCAGCAATATATAGAAGGAACAATTACAAAAGAAGAGCTGCTTGAAAGCATAGATGAAAGTGAATTGCCTGATGGTATGACCGTTGATGAAATGGGAGCAATGCTTGACCGGATGGCAGAAGGCGGCATGCCGCAGGAAGGTAAAGATATGGAGCCGCCGACAGAGCCGCAGGGGCAGTTTGATCCAGCACAAACCCCTTCAATGGATGAGGAAAAGCAAGCTCTACCGGTTGAGGGTAATGACGCGCCGGAAGGCAATATGCCTGCCGATTCTTCAGTAGAGGAAGAAACCGAGGATTCGGTAAGTACAAAGGGAATCAAAGCGGAGAATCTTGTACGGATTGAAGGCGGGACTTTTACGATTGATGCAAATGATGATGCGGTGCACAGTAATGGCGATGTCATGATCGGAGGCGGCGCTCTCACAATCAATACGGGTGATGATGGCATTCATGCAGATCATGAAGTATCCATTAGTGATGGAACGATCGAAATTGACAAAAGTTATGAAGGAATTGAAGGGGATTATATTACCGTGAAAGACGGCGATATTTCCATCGTTGCTGCAGACGATGGAGTCAATATTAGCGGTGGTTCTTCAGAATTTGAAATGTTTGGCGGTGGAAGACCGGATGCTGAAACACAGGATGCTGAAACAGAAGAGGGAGATACAGCTAACTCAGAGGAAGAAGGGCTGCTTTTAATTGAGGGTGGTTCTTTATATGTGAATGCTGATGGTGATGGACTGGACTCTAATGGAAATATTCGCATGACTGGCGGTACTGTCGTAGTTTACGGCCCGACTAACGGAGGAAACGGGACACTTGATTATGATGGTTCCTTCACTGTAGAAGGGGGAACTCTTGTTGCGGCCGGCAGCAGTGGCATGGCAATGGGCATTTCAGATACTTCTACGCAATCTGCTGTAATGATGACTTTTACCAATACACAAGCAGCAGGCACAATCGTAAACCTAACGTCTGAAGAAGGAACAGTGCTCGCTTCAGTAGCGCCTGAAAAGGAATTCCAAACGCTCGTCATTAGTACAGCAGAATTGAAGCAGGAGGCAGATTATACACTGAGCTTCGGAGGAACTGTAGAAGGAGAAAGAAAAAATGGACTTGCTCTTAGCGCCGGTTCGATGACTGATGAAGAAGGGTCTGTATCTTTTACGCTCCCTGCACAGGTTATGACGTATATAAATGAAAGCGGCATTACAGAAAATAGCGGCAATGGAGGAATGATGATGCCTGGTGGCCAGCCTGGCGGAGGTGGCTTCCGAGGAGAAAGGAAGATGACAGAAGACCAAGATAATCAACAGCTGAATAAAAATTAAGATTAAAAATGCTCTATAAGCACGTGGCTTATAGAGCATTTTTAATGGAAGCCGCTTATAATTAGTAGAGGAGTGATAGTATGATTGAAAATATTTTACCACCCGTAGTAGATAAGGATACCCGTGTGCTTATCGTCGGATCAATGCCAGGCGTGCAATCACTTGAAAAGCAGCAATACTACGGGCACCCGCGCAATCATTTTTGGCGAATAATCGGCAGTATTACCAATCAGGAAGTTCCGGAAAGTTATGAAAAGCGGCTGCAGCTTGTAAGGCAGTATAGGATTGGTCTGTGGGATGTCATCCAATCATGTGAGCGGATGGGGAGTCTGGACAGTAAAATTAAAAATGAAATACCGAATGATTTTAAGCAGCTATTTACCCGTTTTCCTCAAATTGAAGCAGTCCTTTTTAACGGCACAAAAGCATATGACGTTTTTCAAAAGAAGGTTGGCTTTGAACTGCTTGCAGGGAGAGAATATTATAAAATGCCGTCCACAAGCCCTGTACCAGGAAGGAATATCAAAACTTTTGAACAAAAGGTGGAAATCTGGCGGCTGCTTGAAAAATATATAAAAAGGAGCATATAAAATGTATCGTAAAGCAGAGGACTTTTTAGCTGATTGGGAGATGAATGCAAAAGGAACATTGCATGTTATGCAGGCAATAACAGAGGAGAAGAAACATGTAGCGATTGTAGAAGGGCACAATTCTTTAGAATGGCTGGCCTGGCATTTAGTAAGTGTGGCAGGTGCTTTTGGACACTTTGCAGGCTTACAAATTCCATCCCCGGGTCCGGACATGCCGATCCCTCAGACAATGGCAGAGATAGTAGAAATGTATGAAGCGGTAACAGAGGCCTATAAAAAGGAAGCAGAAAAGCTTACAGATGAGCAGATGGCAGAAGAGGTAGACAGCTTTGGCGGACAGATAGAGCGCGGAAAGCTGCTTCGTATGCTGATTGATCATCAAACACATCATCGTGGCCAAATGACTGTTTTACTGCGTCAGGCAGGGTTGAAAGTGCCGCCGGTAATGGGTCCGACAGTAGAGATGCAAAATTAATTAATAACCGGGATGCTAAATGGACGGCATCCCGATTGTTGTGGAAAAGAGGGATGGTATGATTTATTGGACATTATTTACACATCGGGATTGGGCATTTATTTTAGCTGCGACAGAAAAGGGGCTATGTTTTACCGGCTCGGAAAACCAAGATGAAAAAGAATTGATGCAATGGGTGGAAAAACGCAGGAAAGGTATGATGCTAGAGCAAAATGATGATTATCTTTCTCCCTATGCAGAAGCGTTTAGGGCCTATCTGGACGGAAAGCGTGAAATAGATATCCCGATTGATATAGAAGGAACAGAATTCCAACAGCAAGTGTGGCAGGCCCTGCAGGAGATTCCCTACGGAGAGCTGAGGTGCTACGGAGATATTGCCAAGGCTATTCAAAAGCCGAAAGCTGTCCGGGCTGTAGCAGCGGCAATCGGTGCTAATCCTGTAATGGTGGTCGTCCCATGTCACCGCGTCATTGGCAAAAATGGATCTCTTACAGGATTCCGCGGAGGCTTATCGATGAAAAAGCGCCTTCTGCAGTTGGAAGAGCAGCCGATATGAAATCATTTTCACAAAAAAGTAAGTATGGCAGAAAGTTGTCGTAGCAATTTATTCTTTTATTTAAAGAGAAATATATAACCTCCCTCCTTCAGGTGCATAGCCAGTATTTACTGGATTTGCTAAAATGGGATAAAGAAAAGATAGACACTTGGTTAGGAGTGGGCAAAATGACGCTTTGGATTGTGCTGATTTTATCGGCCCTGATGATAGCAGTATGTGTTCTTGTATATAGACATGATAATACAGCCTTTAGCCGGTTAACCGGTTATTCGTTTTTTGAGGTGCTGACGAATACGAGAAAAAGATATTTACATAGAATAATGAAGCAATTGGATCATGTATCCGGTGAGCATCGTATACTGATTGACCTTCAAGTCCCTGTAAATAATAAATCGTATAACGTGGATGCTGTTCTTATTCATGAATCCGGTATTTACATCATTAATGGCGTCCGGAAAAAAGGATGGATTACAGGCAGTGAAGCACACCCGGAATGGGTAGAGACAAAGCATAACAAGGAGCATGAAACATTTCCGAACCCGGTCATGGTAAATAAGCGCTTGATTTATGCACTGCGGCAATTATTGCCGGACATAGGGGAGGATGTGTATGGTTCTGTCTCGCTGTTCTCCGATGCTTGCTCATTTCAAAGAATTGAGATTCAATCATTGGACGTAGAAGTACTAAAAATGCATGAATTGAAAAAGTGGACAAAGCAAATCGGCGGTGAAGTGCTTACAAAAGAAGAAGTGGAAAAGGTTTATAGTGCACTGGCTGGTTATATGAGTTTCATCTCATAGGAAAGTGTTTGTCAGCAGGCTGAAGAGAGGATATCAATCTTCTCTTTTTTCATTGGTTGGTAAAAAAGCCTTCCTCAATACTTTATTTTCGAATTATTCAGTGAATATAGGGAGGGATTCTAGTAAAATAGCTTTACTGGGGGGGAAATGTATGAGAAAGATGCATTATAGCTGGATCATATTAATCGTGACATTTTTAGCGATTATCGTAGCGGGCATTGTAAGGTCATCTTCAGGGGTATTTATCGATCCCTTTGAAAAGGAATTCGGATGGGGACGTCCGTCTATTTCCTTTGCCTTTGCGGTCAGTTTATTTTTATATGGATTTTCGGGCCCGTTTATGGCTGCATTTGTAGAAAAGTTTGGGTTAAAACGGATGATGCTTGGCTCCATGGCATTGCTCACAATCGGTCTTTCCCTAACATTTGTCATGAAAAGTGAATGGCAGCTTATTCTTATTTGGGGCGTTTTAATTGGCCTCGGTTCAGGTCTTTTTTTAACTGTGCTGAGCACACAGGTAGCTAATCGCTGGTTTGTAAAAAGAAGAGGCCTGGCTGTAGGGATTTTGACAGCGGCTACTGCGACAGGACAGCTGGTGTTACTGCCGGTTTTGGCAGCTTTAATTAATAAATATTCGTGGGAAGCAGCCGTACTGCTTATTCTGGTTCTCAGCATTTGTATGTTTTTTGTGATTGCCATTTTGATGCGCAGCTTTCCAAGAGATATTGGCCTGCCTCCTTATGGGGAAGAAACGCTCGTCCCAAAAGCAGAGCTATCTACAGGCAATCCGTTCAAGGCAGCTATTTCTGCTCTGTGGGAGGGACTGCAGACAACGGAATTTTGGCTGCTTGCCGGCAGTTTCTTTATTTGCGGTCTATCCACAAGCGGGCTCATTGGCACTCATTTTATTTCCTACTGTATTAGCTTTGGGATTCCTGTTTTAACAGCCGCTTCTATGCTTTCCTTCATGGGAATTTTTGATTTGATCGGCACCACATTGTCCGGCTGGTTGTCCGACCGTTTCGATAACCGCTGGCTGTTATTTTGGTACTACTGCTTACGGGGCCTATCCCTTGTTTGCCTGCCGCTTGCCTTGGCCTCAGACTCCTATGGGTGGCTCATGGTATTTGCTGTATTTTACGGGCTTGACTGGATTGCTACAGTGCCGCCGACGATTGGCCTCACACGCCAGCGTTTCGGCATTCAAAAAAGTGCGATGATGTATGGCTGGATTATGGCTGCCCACCAGGTAGGGGCCGGTATGGCGGCTTATACAGGGGGTATTATCTATACAGTATTAGGCTCTTATACATGGGCATTTATGCTAGCAGGCGGCTTCTGTGTACTAGCCAGCCTTTTTGTCATTCTCATTAAGAAAAATCCTGAAGTTTCTGTTGCCTGAGGAAGGGAGAGCCTGCCAATAAGTCGAATAGTTACACTGTACCAGTAATACACTTTCAAGGAGGTTTTTTGCATGAAACTTCAAGATAAAGTAGCAGTTGTTACAGGTGCTGCTTCGGGAATGGGAAGAGCCATTGCAATTCTTTATGCCAAAGAAGGAGCCAAAGTAGTCGTCTCGGATTTAACATTAGAAGGCGCCGGTGCCACAGTGGCAGATATTACGGCGTTTGGCGGTATAGCCACGGCGGTAGAAGCAGATATAACAAAGGAAGGCGACGTATACAAGCTGATTAAAGCAGCCTTGAATACGTATGGAACAGTAGATATTTTAGTGAATAATGCAGGGATTATGGATAATTTTTCTCCTGTAGGTGATGTGACGGATGAATTGTGGGAGAAAGTTTTTGCTGTAAATGTAACAGGAGCGATGAGAACGATTCGACAGGCAATGCCGGTTTTCCTTGAAAAAGGAGCAGGGATTATTATTAATATTGCTTCTGTTGGAGGGCTTTATGGTTCACGGGCAGGAGCTGCCTATACGGCTTCCAAGCATGCAGTAATCGGGCTGACAAAAAACACAGGCTTCCAATATGCAGAAAAAGGAATTCGCTGCAATGCGATCGCTCCCGGAGGTGTCAATACGAATATCAGTGCTTCCTTTAAAGAGGCGAACCAAGAGGGAATGAACAAGGCAATGGCAGGAGCAACATTTAATCCAAGGAACGGGGAACCGGAAGATATTGCCCATGTCGCTCTTTTCCTCGCCTCTCAGGATGCTTCCTTTGTAAACGGAACAGTGATAACGGCAGATGCCGGCTGGACTGCCTATTAAACGGACAGCATATAAAAGAAAGCAGCCGTTATCCCATTAAGAAAGATCCGGTAGAGCACTGAACAGAAAGCCAGCTAATGGAAGCAGCTATTGCATGGCTGGCCGCCTCTGTTCGACATTATTCCCCAGGAAATTTTTAGTGAGGACAAAGAAAGGAGGGAATATGGTAACATGACATATCATGCAAATCAAAGCATTGTGTTAGAAGGCGTACACAATTTCCGCGACATGGGCGGCTGTAAAACGCATAGCGGAAAAGTAGTGAAGCGGCATTTATTTTTCCGCTCGGCGAATTTGGCAAAGCTCACACCGCAAGATAAGGCAACGCTTAGACAACTGGGGATCAAAACTATTTTTGACTACCGAGACGAAAGTGAAGCCAAAGCCAATCCAACACCTGTCATAGAAGGGATTCAAAATATACGTGTTCCTGCAAAAGGGGCTGCTCCTTTCAAAATGCCGTTAACAACAAAGAGGGAAACCCGTCATTTGGAATTTTACAGTCAAATAGATGCGGACCTCTTTACAAAGTTTTATGCCCAGATGCCTTTTAACAACCCCTCGTTTCAGCGGCTTATGCAATTAATAAAGGATGAAGCAAATCTGGGGTTACTTCATCATTGTGCAGTTGGGAAAGACCGGACAGGGGTAGGCGGCGCACTCATTTTACTTACATTAGGAGTGCCACGTGAAATCATTATGCAAGACTATTTACTAACAAACGGTTTGTTGACACCTATGGTTGCCCAGATGGAAAAAAGATTGAAGGCTGCTGATCCAGAGATGGATTTGACTGTATTTCATGAAATCATGTCAGCGGATGAAAAGTATTTACAAGCTGTTTTTGAGGAGATTGATACTCGCTATGAATCAGAAGAAGACTTTCTCCATGATCAGTTTGGTATTTCAGAAGAAATTCGAAATGCTCTCCAAGCAAAATATCTCGAATGAAGAGGGGGCTCTGTACGTGAAAACATACGGAGCACCCCTTTCATGCTATGATACATAGAAGTATTGGAGGAAAGATTATGTTATCAAAAAGAGCAGTATGTATTCAAAATATGCAATATAATAAATCGATTTTTATTTGCCCTATTTGTGCCCAGCAAGTACAGGTAGAGGACGGGGGCTCAGTCGTTTGCACCAATAACCACTCCTTTGATATTGCAAAGCAGGGGTATATTAATTTTATGACAAAACCGGTGCAATCGATGTATGCCAAGGAATTGTTTGAAGCAAGGCACGAAATTATTTCAAGTGGATTATACGATGAGCTGCAGACACGGCTGGCAGAGCTGGCGGCAGGTACTCATTTATTGGATACCGGCTGTGGTGAGGGATCCCATCTCGCGGGAATCGCAGCGAAAAAATCCGGAGCAACCGGTGTCGGTATTGATATTGCAAAGGAAGGGATTTTAGCTGCTGCTAAATATTATCCGGGGTTTATTTGGTGTGTAGGGGATTTGGCAAAAAGCCCTTACAATACAGATAGCTTTGATACTATTTTCAATATTTTATCCCCTGCCAATTATGATGAATTTAAACGTGTGTTAAAGCCGGCAGGAAAAGTTTTGAAAGTCGTACCACATGAAGGATATTTAAAAGAGCTGCGTCAGCAGGCTTTTGCCCATTCGGAAAAGGAAAGCTACTCAAACGAAGAAACAGTAGCGCGTTTCAACGAAAGCTTTAAACAAGTAGAGGCAGAGCGTCTTACATATACAAAGCCGCTATCGCCGGAGCTTGTGCCGAAGCTGCTGGAAATGACGCCAATGGGCTGGCATATTGAAAGAAAAAACGACATCGTGCTGAATGAAATTACCATTGATGTCCTTATATTAAGCGGCACAATGAAATAGAAGCTCCATTTTGCAATGGATAAAATAACTGGTGCAAACAATGAAAAAACGAAGGGGTGTTGAAATGAAAAAAATTTTGGTGCTTGGGGGTACACGCTTTTTTGGGCGTAAATTAGTAGAGCAGCTTTTAGAGGAAGGCCATCAAGTAACAATTGTTACACGTGGGCAGCTGGCAAACCCGTTTGGGGAGCACGTACAGCATATGATAGTGGACAGGAAAGATACAGATGCATTTGCTCAAGCGATGGAAGGGCAAGCATATGATATCGTCTATGACAATATTTGCTATTCACCGAATGATGCAAAGGCTTTTTGTGATATTTTCAATGGAAAAGTGGGAAAGCTAGTATTTACTTCTACCCTTTCTACGTATGACGCTGATGGAAAAGGTAAAACAGAAGCGGATTTTGACCCATACACATATGGAATTTTGATGGGGGAATCGAATGATTTTACGTATGGAGAAGGAAAACGGCAGGCAGAGGCAGTATTCTTCCAAAATGCAAAATTTCCGGTTGTAGCCGTACGCTTTCCGATTGTTCTCGGGGAAGATGATTATACGGAGCGGTTGCATTTTCACGTGGAACGAGTAGCAAAGGAAAAGCCAATCGGATTTGTGAATATGGATGCAGAAATGTCCTTTATAACAGCAGAAGAAGCAGGGCGTTTCCTGAAGTGGGCAGGCTTTAGTGATGCAGAAGGGCCGTATAATGCAACAGCAGCCGGAAAGATTTCCCTGAAAGGACTTATGGATCTTATCGAGAAGGCGGTGGGAAAGCGGGCGAAAATTGCACTTGTCGGGAATGACGAAATTCGCTCTCCTTATGCTATTCCGGCCTCTTGGTATATGACAACGGAAAAAGCAGAGGGGGAAGGTTTTGTTTTCAGCAAGCTCGATGATTGGCTCCCGGTATTAATTGAACGATTAGCAAAGCAATACAGCTGATATAAGGATAAAATCCCCAAGTTGAAATCAACAGTAGAATAAAAGAGAGCCTTTTAGTAAAATAAATTCATCACATATATAAGGTAGGAAATAAGCAGTGTATAAAATAGCAGCAAATGTTGTCAAAATGTTTTTGTCGATAAATGGATCAAAGGCAAAGGTATATGGACTTGAAAATATTCCTGAAGAGGGCGGCTTTGTCATCGCCTGCACACATAATGGCTATGTCGATATTTTAAATTTAGGACTTTCCATTTACCCGAGGGAAATTCACTTCATGGCAAAAAAACAATTGTTTGACATGAAGGGACTCGGCTGGCTGATCCCGCGGTTGAATGCATTTCCTGTAGACCGGGATAATCCAGGGCCAAGTGTTATTAAAATCCCCCGCCAGCTGATCAAAGAGGGGAAAATTGTCGGCATTTTCCCGAGTGGTACACGCAGCGCAGAAAGCAATGATCTAAAGCAGGGGGCAGTGACAATCGCCCAGCTTTCAAAGGCGCCGATTGTGCCTGCCGCCTATGTTGGTCCAAAGGATATCGGTGGTGTATTAAAGAGACAAAAGGGCTACTTAATTTACGGCAAGCCGTTCACGGTAGAGGGCGGTAAGGAAGCACGTGATGAAGCGACCCAGTTTTTGGAGCAGGAATTTACACGTTTACTCAATGAACTTAAAAAAGATAATTAGCAAGGAAGAAGGCGTCTGAAAAGTCAAAGACGCCTCTTTTGTGTGGCAGTTGCATGTTATCATAACGGTCATCATAGCGATAATGACAGCAGTTATTACACAAGCAACTAAAGAGAAAAGAAGGAAACAGCCGCTTCGTCGCGAGAAAAAGGAGGAAAAGCAATGATTCGGGTTTTATTTGTCTGCCTGGGGAATATTTGCCGATCCCCTATGGCCGAAGCAGTAATGAGAGATATGGTAGAAAAGCATGGACTAACAGCAAAGATCAAAGTGGA
>DEQA01000284.1:4839-5000 GCA_002359075.1 Planococcaceae bacterium UBA3378 | reverse complement strand
CTGCCTCCAATGCTCATGTGTCATAAAGAAACACACAAGAGATTGATAGACAGCAGCCTACTATTCCGTAAATTTTGTTTCAGGACTTTCTTTTTCAATGCCGATATGCTATAATATTTCTATTCCAAGTAAGGAGTTAAAAATATGCGGCAAGGTATTCT
>DEQA01000284.1:0-4805 GCA_002359075.1 Planococcaceae bacterium UBA3378 | reverse complement strand
ATAATCAAATAGTGGGAACAAAGAATTGTAACCGTCCCTTGCAAGGGGCTTAGTTTTTTGTACCCTTTTTAAGAATACTTTTGCCTTATATATTTGACATATCAAAAGAGCGACCGCTGCTTGCAGTGCGTTGTATGTATGTGTATGTCTATTCGCTATATCCCCAGCGGTAAAAGTATTTTGCTGCTGGGGATTTTTATGCCCTTTGGGGGCTGAATGGAGGACAAACACATGAAAATAATCAATATCGGCATTCTTGCTCATGTAGACGCAGGAAAAACGACTTTGACAGAAAGCCTGCTCTATACCAGCGGAGCCGTTCCGGAATTAGGGAGTGTAGATAAGGGAACAACGCGGACAGACACCATGCTGTTGGAACGCCAGCGTGGGATTACCATTCAAACGGCCGTCACTTCTTTCGGCTGGAAGAATTATAAGATCAATATTGTCGATACCCCCGGCCATATGGACTTTTTGGCGGAAGTATATCGCTCACTTGCTGTTCTTGACGGAGCAATTTTAGTAGTTTCCGCAAAGGACGGCGTGCAGGCACAAACACGGGTACTGTTCCATGCGCTCCAGAAAATGAAAATCCCAACGATTATTTTTGTAAATAAGATAGACCAGGAGGGCATTGACTTACAGAGCGTTTATCAAAATATCAGAGAAAAACTTTCTGATGATGTCATGGTTATGCAAGATGTTTCGCTCACTCCGGAAGTGTCTCTGACAGACATTGAGGATATAGAAAAATGGGATTCTATTATTGCTGGAAATGATGAACTTTTGGAAAAATATATTGCGGGGGAACCTTTGAAAATACAAGATTTACAGAGGGAGAAATGCAGAAGAATGCAAAACGGTTCCCTGTTTCCTATTTATCATGGGAGTGCAAAGAACAATATCGGAACTGAAAAGCTGATTGAAGTGATTGCAGAAACATTTACTTCTGGTGCGGACAACGATCAATCCGAGCTATGCGGAAGCGTTTTTAAAATCGAGTACACAGACCAGAAAAAGCGGCTCGTTTATTTGCGGTTATACAGCGGGACACTTCATTTACGGGATACGATTCTCCTGCCCCAAAATCAAAAACTAAAAATCACAGAAATGAGGATTCCGTCAAACGGAGAGATTATACCGGCGGACACAGCCTGTTGCGGAGAAATTGTTATTTTGACCAATGACACTCTGAAGCTGAATGATACTCTCGGAAATGTAGAACTTTTGCCGCGCAAGGCATGGGAAAAAAATCCGATTCCTTTGCTTCGGACGACGGTGGAGCCGCAAAATCAGGAACAAAGAGACCTCCTGCTGAATGCCCTGACGGAAATTGCAGATACAGATCCGCTGTTGCATTACTATGTGGATACGATAACGCATGAAATCATCATTTCTTTTTTAGGAAAAGTCCAGTTAGAGGTTGTATGCTCTCTGTTAGTAGAGCGATACCATGTGAACATAAATGTGAAAGAACCTACGGTCATTTATCTGGAAAGGCCATTAAAAACAGCCAGTTACACGATTCATATTGAAGTGCCGCCGAATCCGTTTTGGGCATCCATTGGCTTAACTGTAACGCCACTTCCTGCCGGAAGTGGAACCCGGTTTAAAAGCAAAGTATCTCTCGGCTATTTAAACCAAAGTTTTCAAAATGCCGTTATGGAAGGGGTGCGTTATGGAATGGAGCAAGGCTTATACGGTTGGGAAGTGACAGATTGTGAAATTTGTTTTGACTATGGAGTTTATTACAGTCCAGTTAGTACCCCCGCAGATTTTCGTTCCCTTGCTCCTATCGTGTTAGAACAGGCATTGAAAAGAGCAGGAACACAATTATTGGAACCATACCTTTCCTTTACCCTTTTTGCACCGCAGGAATATATTTCACGGGCTTATAATGACGCACCGAAGTATTGTGCAGTGATTGAATCAACCTTGCTTAAAAATGATGAAGTTATTTTTACGGGAGAAATCCCCGCCCGCTGCATCGGCGAATATAGGAATGATTTAAATTTTTATACAAATGGGAGAAGCGTCTGCCTTACCGAATTAAAAGGGTACCAAGAAATTTCCGGGGAGCCTGTATTGCAGCCACGCCGTCCTAACAGCCGTTTAGATAAGGTTCGGCATATGTTTCAGAAAATAACGTAATATTTTGTGCGTTATCACGGATAAAAATCTTTGAATATAAGGAGAGTCTATGTTAGTTTTGTTTTCAAGTCGGTTTTGTGTAAACTTATATTGAGCAAACGGCCTTTATTTATAACCCGACTAATTTTGTATGCTAATGTCGAGCATATCTTTCTAAATTGTGATATTCTTATTCGGAAGGAGGGGCAATGTGTTAAAGAAATTGAATGACGCGATGGACTATATTGAAGCGCACCTGGAGGACGAGTTTTTACTTGAGAAGATTTCTGAGCATATAAATGTTTCAGATTATCATTTTAGAAAAATATTTTTTGCGCTTACCAATATGACGCTGAATGAGTATGTAAAAAACAGACGACTTTCAGAAGCTAACAAAGAATTGTTGCAGGGGGCGCAGGTAACAGATGTCGCTTATCAATATGGGTATCAATCCGTAGACGGATTTACACGTGCCTTTAAAAAATGGAGCGGTATCTTACCGTCACAAGTCGCAAAGTTGAAACAATGTAAATCATGCCAAAAGTTACAATTTGTTGTAACTATGAAGGGAGGAACTTTAATGGAATATAAAATTGTTGAAAAACCTGCTTTTACGTTTGCAGGTGTAAGTAAACGAGTGCCGTTACAATATGAGGGAGTAAACAACGCTATTTTGGAACTGGCACAAAGCATAACACAGGAACAGAAAGAAGAAATGCACCGGTTGCAAAACATTGAGCCATATGAAACTGTAAATGTTTCCTATGAATCAGATACGAACTTTCTTGAAGAAGCTGGTGAATTAACGCATTTAATTGGAGTTTTAACAACTAAAAATGACATTAGCAGTAATCTGGACACATTTCCTGTTAAAGCTCATACGTGGGCAGTTTTTCCAAATGAAGGAATCTTCCCGTTTACTTTGCAGGATACAATGGCAAGAATCTACTCCGAATGGTTTATGACGGCAGATTATGAACTGGCAGAGCCGTTTTCTTTCTCTTTTACAAAAATGGACGACAAAAAGCCCAACTACGCATACAGTGAAATTTGGATTCCAGTAACAAAAAAAGAATAAGCAATTACACTCAAATAGGAAAGCCAGCCGAGCCAGCGGGCAGTCAAGATAAACGGCGCATATGCGCCGCTGTTGACAGCCCCGCCCGCCTTTGCTGGTAGGCAATCAAGGGGCGACAGCAAGGGGTGCTGCCGCCCTCTGATATTATAAATGAAACCCGTCAACCATACAACGCCCTATGTGGGAGAAAGGGGGAATCATCTATGCCTTGCACAGAAGCATACAAAGAACACATCATGTACACGTTCAATGGCTTTGCAAGACCGTCATACACTATGCGGCTATCAACGCATGGCGTGACAGGAGCAGACGGCGGCAAAAAGAAATATCCCTTGAATACCTCACAGAAGAAAAGTTTTACCCTTTAGGCACAACAGACGAATATTTTGAAGCACCCCATGAAGAACACCCTATAACGATATGCGGTCAGGCAGTTATCCTCACCAATGGAAAACTTGCCGCCGTCCTGTTATCCCTGCCACAGAAAAACCGGGAAATCATTTTCCCTTATTTTTTCAAAAATGGGCTTACAATGGGTGAAAAATTCGAAAACCAAAGTATGATGAGGCAGGTATTGAAATGAAAGTTGTTTCTATATTAAATAAAAATAATGATTACCAGAGATTTGAAGTATTGAAGCATAATCGAAATAAAAGATATAAATATAATCAATTTATTGTTGAAGGCGTAAGAAGTTTAAATGAAGCGGTTAAAAATAACTGGAAGATTATTTCTTTTATTTATGACAAGAATAATCTGTCAGGCTGGGCAAAACATATGATAGAAACAGTAAAAACAGAAGTCAATTATACTCTTACGGCACAGTTGCTAAAGGAATTAAGTGGAAAAGAAGAAACTTCTGAATTATTGGCTATTATTGAAATGAGGGAAGACAGGTTAGAAAATGTTGCGTTATCTTCCAATCCATTTATTGTGTTATTTGACAGGCCCTCTAATAAAGGAAATTTAGGTACGATGATACGTTCATGTGATGCGTTGGGAGTAGATATGTTGATAATTACTGGACATGCGGTTGATTTGTATGAGCCTGATGTAATTGTTTCGGCGATGGGTTCTTTTTTCAATCTTCCGGTGATTCGAATCATTCACAATGAGGATTTATATAAATTCGTTGAAAGCCTTAGAATAAAATACCCTGGCTTTAAGATCATAGGCACAACAGCCCACCACGAAAAGCCTATCTATCATGAGGACTTGAAAACCCCGGTTATGTTAATGATGGGAAATGAAACCATGGGATTAAATAAGGCATTTAAGGAATATTGTGATGTTTTATGTACGATTCCTATGGCTGAAGATTCCTATGCCAGTTCTTTCAATGTCAGTTGTGCTGCATCTATAATGATGTATGAAATAGTAAGACAACGAATGAATTAGACAGCATAACCCTTTTGAGAGTGAGCCAGAGAAAAGGGAGGAGCAGGCGTTCTACCTCAAAAGTCTGCAAATAAAAAAAGAATAAGCAATTACACTCAAATGGCAAAGCCAGCCGAGCCAGTCAACAGTCAAGATGAACGGCGCATATGCGCCGCCGTTGACAGCCCCGCCCGCCTTTGCAGATAGGCAATCAAGGGGC
>DEQA01000333.1:3509-4032 GCA_002359075.1 Planococcaceae bacterium UBA3378 | reverse complement strand
CAGTTCACGGATGTGCCAAAAACAAGCTGGGAATATGAATATGTGCAGGCATTAGCCGCAAACAATATTACAACCGGCTATGGCAATAATCTCTTCAAGCCTAATGTATCTATTACACGTATGCACTTTGGTCTATTCTTGTACCGTGTGCTAAACTAGAAGGAATAAAGATAGAAATAGGAATCTCATTCTGCTCGAATGGGGTTCCTATTTTAAAGTAGTGACGTGCAGCGTGAAGGAACGAACCACGTATTGCTATATAATTTGAATTTATATTTTCAGTAGCTGATAAAATTGCATTTGCACCTGTCACGCTGCATGAGCGTAGAGAATGAAGCCCCGCAAGAAGGGTGAGGTAGAAGGAATAAAGGCTAAAAACGCCATGACGTGTGGCAACGTCTTTATTACCAACATCATGTTGGTCCGAGGCTCAGACGGAACGTGTAGCTAGCGCAAATGCTGTAGGTGAACTTTAATTTAATAACAAGTGTGTTGATCATTCAAATATTAGTTGGTAGAAAGC
>DEQA01000333.1:0-3413 GCA_002359075.1 Planococcaceae bacterium UBA3378 | reverse complement strand
AGGAGCGAGGTACGAGTGACGAGGAGGCTGAGGCCATGCCCGTGGAAAGCGAGCCGGCTGTAGCGGAAATCAACTTTCTATTTGATTCTATTATTAATAAAAGGTAAATCAACACGCCTGATTCAATATATATAGTAATTTGCAATTCCTATCCAACGAGCTGCAGACAGGCTTTTTCTTAGTTCTCCTTAGCTTCTATGCTATAATCTCTGTATTAAAAATTATTTAAAGGATGTAGTTTCATGAAAATCGGAATCGTAGGAAATTACGGAAATGATAATAACGGTGACGAATCGATATTATACGGCCTCATCGAACAGGTAAAACAGACATTTTCCGTAAATAGCGCGGATATTACGGTGTTTAGTAATAATACGCAGCAGACATCCGAGCAGTACGGTGTCCAAAGCTACCCGCTGTATTATCGAAACAGCAATTTGTATAAAACCTTTTATAAAACGTACCAGACGAATAAGAAGTACGTAACAGAGTTTGACCTGCTCATTATTGGCGGCGGCGGACTACTGATGGATTTTTACCGGCGTGAGGCACACTTATATAGTACATATGCGTTAATGGCAAAGAACTGCAATGTCCCTTATATTATTTATGGATGCGGGGCAGGGCCTCTTGATACAATCACAGGCAAGCTTATGATTCGTATGATGTGCCGCTTTGCCGAAAATGTTTCAGTTCGCGACCCGCAGTCTAAACAATTACTAGAGCGCCTCGGTGTGAAAAAGCCGATTGAAGTCATCGGGGATCCGGCATTCACCTTGCACCGACCGAAACAGACGCATGCAGCAGCGCCAAAGAAGATTGGCATTTCTGCGGTCCCGATGTATAATGCAAATTACTGGCCATCAGGGGACTTGGAAAAATACGATTCGTATGTGACAAGCATGGCGGCAAATCTCGATCGTTTAGTAGAAAACAAAAATATAGAAATTACCTTTTTTGCTACAAAATATCCGCAGGATGTCACAGTCACAAAGGATATCCAGAAAAAAATGCAGTATGCGAAAAAGACGACAATTATCGATCAAAACTTAAAGCCGAACGCCTTAATTGATATTACCTCAAAACAAGACCTGATTATCGGTACCCGCCTGCATTCTCTTATTTTGGCGACGGACTCAGCAACGCCGATCATAGCGATTTCATACCACCAGAAGGTAAGTGATTTTATGAAACTCATCGGTCAGGAAAAACGTTGTTGTTCGATAGAGGAAATTACGAATGAATCTGATATTTTATTGAAAATCTATAACACGATGGAAGCGGACTGGCCTGCCGTCGTGGAAAACACAAAAGCAACTTCAAAGCAGCTTCATGATGAAGCAATGCGAGGAAAACAATTGATGATAAAGGCAGTGAAGGCAAATGAAAAAGCTATTAATAATCAGTAATATGTATCCTTCCAACGAGCATTTATCATTCGGAATTTTCGTCAAAAATCAGGTAGAGGCTTTAAGAAAACAAGGCATTGATGTGCTTGTTGCAGCGAATGACAATCCTGCGACCGGCAAGAAAAATACAATACTCAAATACGGCAAATGGGCGATGAAGACGATGACAACGGCAATCCGCCATCGTAAATCCATCTCTATCACGCATGCACACTATGTGTTTCCGTCCGGGGTGTTTTCACTTTTGCTAAAAAAGCTGTTTAAGATTCCGTATATCGTTACGGCCCATGGCGGCGATATTGAACGGATGGCGAAGAAAAGCGCCCGGATCCGCAGCTGGACGGAGCTTATTCTGCAGGAAAGCGACCATGTCATTGCAGTAGGACCGGTCCTTGCGGAGCAAATAGAAACAGAATTTCATATTCCGAAAGATAAAATAACGATTTGCAGTATGGGGGTCAATCGCCAAGTGTTCCGTCCGGGTGATAAGACAGAAGCCCGTAAGACACTCGGGCTTGAAGCGGACGCCTTCACTTACCTGTTTGTAGGAAATGTCATTAAGCAAAAAGGGATTGAGGAGCTGTTAATGGCCTTTGAAAAGGTGCAGAAGGAGACAGACCGCAAAGTAAAGCTCATCATCATCGGTTCCCGCCGCGATGTGTCATTTATCGATAGTATCCAGCCATTTGTGGATGGCGACGTCCAATTTGTTGACCCGCAGCCGCAGCCGCAGCTTGTCAAATGGTTCCAGGCAAGCGATGTCTTTGTCCTGCCTTCCCATTTGGAAGGGTTTGGCCTTGTCGCATTAGAGGCGATCGCTTGCGGTACACCTGTAATCGCTTCCCGTGTAGGCGGGCTTGTATCATTGCTCGGTGACGGGGCAGGGCATCTTGTGGAGCCGAAAAACGCTCCGGACTTAGCAGCCGAAATGCTGCGTGCGCTCCATACACCGAAAGAGCAATATCGCAATAAAGAGGCAGCGGATGCCATTTTATATGTGCATGATGAACAGGAAATTACAAAACGGGTGCTGTCGCTTTACGAATCTGCAATTAAAGGTGGCGCAGCGCGATGAATAAATTTTTGAAAATTATTGGAGCAGTTGCGATCATTAATATTGTAGCCCGTGTGTTTGGATTCTTCAGAGAAGCCGTTATCGGGTATCAATATGGTTCTACTCATATTGCAGATGGTATTTTTACAGCTTATACACTGCCAAATTTCCTGTATTTAGTAGTGGGCGGGGCTTTTACAACAGCCTTAATCTCGATTTATAACAAGAAAGAAACCGATCAGTCAATGTTTGTAAAGCAGTCCTTTACGATTGTTACCATTTCGGGTATTGTCATGACAGTAATTGGACTGGCGTTGACGACGCCTATATTATCCATGCTTTACGAAAACTCCACTGATATCTCGGCTAAAGATTTCGAGACGACTAAGCATCTTTTCTATTGGATGATGCCATCGTCCGTCTTGCTCATGCTGGCTTCCTGGTACAGTGGTCTATTGAATATACACTCGAAGTTCCACTTATCAAGCTTTGCGATATTGATTTACAATATTTTCTTCCTGATCATCGCTGTTGGATTGTCTTATGTCATTGGGCCTGTTTCCTACGGGGTCAGCGCCTTCTTCAGTGCAGTGCTTATGCTGTACTTCCTCGTACGTGGCTATCGTAAACTAGACGGGCCGAAAGTAGGCCTATCGTTTGCTCGTACGCAATCGACACGTGATTTATGGATTATGGTATTCCCGATTATGATCGGTGGCGGTACGATACAGATTTATGCGATGCTGCAGCGTTTCTTTGTATTGGTGCTCGGTCTTGGGGATAGCGCCATTTCGGCTGTTAACTATGCCTCAAGACTTACACAGTTCCCGCAGTCGATTTTAATCACAGCGGTCACAACGGTTATCTACCCGATTTTAAGCCGCAAGGAAGCAGAAGAGGACAACGAATCGATTAAAGGGCTGTACGGCAAGGGTCTCCATTATTTGCTG
>DEQA01000332.1 GCA_002359075.1 Planococcaceae bacterium UBA3378 | reverse complement strand
CTTGTGTTGATAATCCAAATATTAGTTGGTGGAAACCGAGCCGGCTGGAACGGAAATCAACTTTCCATACGATTATACTAACAATAAAAGGTAAATCAACACGCCTGATGTGCAATAAAGAACGTCTCTTTTCGAAGGACAAAAAACCAGGAAAACATACAATTTTAGCCTTTATGTGGACTTTTTATAAAAGAATAGGCAAGTTGCGCTAAACTTTCAAAATAGTTATGTATAATATAGTAAGTGAATTCAAAAAATTCGAGGTGCTAATAATGAAGCAAGCAGCGTCAGAGACGGACATAATTTTAGAGTGGTTTGAACACTTCCATACTCATCCGGAAGTGAGCTGGAAGGAATGGAATACAACGAAGAAAATTGCCTCGATCCTGGATGAAATGAGGGTTCCTTACAAGACGTTTGATGATGTGACAGGTCTTGTCGCGGAAATCGGATCAGGGGAGGAGGTAATTGCCGTACGTGCCGATATTGACGCATTATGGCAGGAAGTGAATGGTGTCATGCAGGCAAATCATTCATGCGGCCATGATGCAAATATGACGATGGTCTTAGGTGCTTTAAGGCAGTTAAAGGATATGCAGCTGGAAAAACGTGTACGGTTTATTTTCCAGCCTGCAGAAGAAACGGGAGGCGGTGCGCTCTCTATGATTGCGCACGATGTATTAAAAGATGTGACACATTTATACGGTGTACATTTACGCCCGGCAGAGGAGCTTCCGCTTGGAAAGGTAGCGCCGGCGATCCATCATGGGGCTGCGGTGTTTCTGGAAGGCACTGTACAGGGGATAGACGCGCACGGAGCTCGTCCACACCAAGGAAAAAATGCAATCGATGTACTTTTTGCCATCCAGCAAATGCTCCAAAATCTTCATATTAATCCGTCAGAGATTTGTTCTGCCAAGCTGACGAAAATGGTGGCGGATGGCGGCAGCATCAACATCATTCCGGGAAAAGCAACCTTCTCGATCGACGTCAGAGCGCAAAAAAACGAAGTGATTAAGGAACTGCAAAAACGTATTGAAAAAGGTTTTGGCCATATTTCTTCTATGTTCGATGTAGCTGTTCAGTGGGAGTGGCTTGACTTAACACCGGGTGCGGAGGTATCAGAGGAGGCGGCAAAAATAGCGAAGCTTTCCATTATCGAAGCATGCGGCCCGGATTATTTAGCGCCGGCTGTTGTGACGCCAGGCAGTGATGATTTCCATTACTATACGGTCAAACAGCCTACACTAAAGGCAGCGATGATTGGTATTGGGGCCAATTTGTTACCTGGCCTCCATCATCCGAATATGACGTTTGATAAAAAAGCATTACAAATCGGCGTAGACGTACTGACGGCTACTTTAAAAAACGCAGCAAGAGGGAAAGCAGAATGAAAATTAAACAAATAGAAATTTATGCGATTGATTTACCATTAATTGAACCATTTATTGTAAGTTATGATACGTACCCTTCCATGCCGTCCATTATTGTGAAAATGACGACAGAATGCGGCCATGTAGGGTGGGGAGAAGCAGTACCGGATGATCATGTGACAGGTGAAACACTAGAAGGCACATATGCCGTATTAAAGCATCGGCTTGCTCCGAAATTAATAGGGCAAAACCCGATGGAATTTGAAAAGATTCATGAGCTGATGGACAGTCTGGTGAAAAATGCACCTGCTGCAAAGGCAGCAATCGACATTGCCTGTTTTGATGTAACAGGGAAGAAGCTGAATGTACCGGTCTATCAGCTCATTGGTGGCCGCTATCATGAGAAATTCCCTATTACCCATGTATTAAGCATTGGGGAGCCGGAAAAGATGGCTGCCCAGGCGGCCGAAAAAGCAGCAGAGGGCTATCGCTCATTCAAAATGAAAGTAGGACGTGACGTAGCCGGTGATGTGGCACGTATTCAGGCTGTGCGTGCCCGTGTAGGGGAAGAGATTGCGATTCGGGTAGATGTGAATCAGGGCTGGAAAAACAGCGGCAATACACTTCAGGCATTAAACCAGCTGCAGTCAGCAGGGCTTGACTGGCTCGAGCAGCCGGTTGCTGCAAATGACATCGATGCAATGGTAGAAATCAAATCAAAAACGACGGTACCTGTCATGATTGATGAAGGTCTTTGCGGAATGCGTGATATGCGGGAAATCATCGCGAAAAGAGCGGCTGATAAAGTGAATATTAAGCTGATGAAATGCGGAGGAATTTACCGTGCAATGCAGCTGGCTGCAATGGCGGAGATGGCGGGAATGGAATGCCAAATCGGCTCCATGCTGGAATCTTCCATTGGATCTGCAGCTGGTTTCCATGTGGCCTTTTCGAAAAAGGTCATCACGAGTGTTGAACTGACAGGACCATTAAAATTCTCACAGGATATCGGCAATTTGCGGGCGAGCTACCGCATTCCGTTTATTGAACTTGGCACAGGCGCGGGATTAGGTATAGAAATTGATGAATCAGTATTGAGCGAGCTGACACAGTATTCGGATGTGGTGCGTTAATGTTTACTCATCGATTATTAAAAGAAACAGATCTTCAGGTTATTCAGGCACTGCAGCAGGATGTTTGTGCAGCGCTTGAAGACCCAAATATCCTGCAGCCGCTGAGTGAAGCCGAACTTGTGCATATTTTACGAGGGAACGGTGTAATGCTTGGCGTGTTTGTAGAGGAGCGGCTTGTGGCATTTCGGGCACTATTGAAGCCTGAAGTTAACGAGGAAGAACATCTTGGCCTGGATGTGGGCGCAGCCGATCTTTCGAAAGTTCTTTATCAGGAAATCTCGAATGTTCATCCTGATTACCGTGGGCATGGTCTGCAGAAGCTCATGGCTGGCTGGATTATGAAAGAAGTAGATATGACACAGTTTGACTGGGTATGCGCTACAGTTATGCCTTATAACATTGCCAGCTTGAAGGATAAATTCGCTCAAGGTATGTACGTGTATGCTCTCAAACTTAAGTATGGCGGCAAGCTGCGCTATGTATTTGGTAAACATCTTTATACGCCCTGCTCGCTTGGAAAACAGCAGGTAACAGTAGCAATGGGGGATACAGAAACCCAACAGCAATTGTTAGAGGCGGGGTTTATTGGTACGTCAATGGAGCCTGCTGGTGATGATTGGCTTGTAGTATATAAAAAATAAAATAAAGCGATTCTCGAAAGAAGAGAATCGCTTTTTTAAATGAAAATAGAATGGAAGGAAATAACTATTACTTCACCGGACAAAAACCGCAAGCCATAAGGCCGGGTACATCCTTTGACAAGCAGCAGCTTTTCCGGACAGGAACATTGATCAGCTGGGAAGGGTTCAGGCCACCTGTATAGGACTTGAACAAAGATTTCTGGGAGAAATAACTCCATACTTTATCGCTTTCCAGGATTTCCAAATCTTCAAAAGCCCGGTCTGCCAGAGCCGGATTTTCAAGCAGTGTATGATAGTGCCATAACATGTAGCCAAAAATATTTTCCCATAGTGTTAAAGGGGAGATAGTAGTAGTTTTTCTTAATTGCTGAATAATTTCATAACATTGCTTATAGAGAATATTTGTAATAACTTGTTCTCGCTCCTCTTCCTCCACATAGCGGAAATCCGTTGCTGTAATGAAAGTACCGAGTGTACGCATACCATATTCCTCGACGGCTGCAAAACGGATATCTTTGAAATTCCCATCCCATACCTCGTCATAGGCGGCCAGCATATAAAATTGCATCGCTACAAACATGCCGTAGCGGCGTCCAAAATGGGAGACGGCAGCTGCTTCTGTGGCAGCCCCTGTAATTCCCATTAATAGATTGCGAAAATCTGTCAGATAAAAATCTTTTTGTATATTTGCCAACGTAAAAAGCGGTCTCGAAGGCTCTTCCGTGTAGATGCTGTATGAATTGAATTGGCGCATTTGATCATAGGAAAGTGCAGGCATACCGATCACCTTTCGAAAATAGTTATATGTATAGTGTAACATTTTCTACTATACAAAACTTAGTAAATGAATCAAGATGCATAAAACTTATAGGAAAGGTTGGTTTTAAATGTCCGAAAGACCGTTATCTATTCCCCGCCCATTAGTAAGAACAAATCAGTGGACCATTTTTTTATCTGTTATCCTGACATGGGTAACAGGGCACTATTGGATTTTACTCATTCCGCTTATTGCTAATCTCCTTGGCTTTGTCATGGACTTTAATCCGATTATGTGGGCAGCAAGGCTTTTTTTGAAAAAGGATGTGAAGGCCTATATTCCAGAAGATGCAGGACAGCAGCGTTTTAACTCCACTATTGCCTCGCTTTGTCTAGGCGGAGGAGTGAGCGGATTTGCTGCGGGTCTTCCAGTAGTCGGCTATATCTTTACTGTGATGGTCGCCCTGGCCTCGTTTGCGGCTATTTTAGGCTTTTGTATAGGCTGCTTTATCCATTTTCAATGGAATCAGTATGTATATAGAAAAAAGCAAAAAAACGTATGAAAAAGAAATTAAAAAATACTGCGAAATATATTGACGTTTTAAATGATAACGATTATCATTATCGTATAGAGTATCACTTGCAAAACAGTGTAAGTGTACTTGAACTTTAGCTGCTTTTCTCCAGGAGTGTGCTAGTTCATGAAATGTTCTAACCCCCCTCATTTTAGAACATTTACTATGGCAGCTGCCATAAAGATTTTCACCCTTT
>DEQA01000197.1:1219-2538 GCA_002359075.1 Planococcaceae bacterium UBA3378 | reverse complement strand
GAGATGATTGGATATTTAGAAGTTAATTCCTCATACCAGGCAACCATTTCTTCAGATGTTTTTTCTACACCTTCACCAGCTAATACGTATTTGCCTGTTTCTTTGTTGTAAATCTCAGAAGATGCTACATCAAGGGCAATACGAACTTCCTCGCCTGCTTTGTAGCCGGCTTTTTCGATTGCTTCAAGGATGATTGTGATCGCTTCTTCATTGGAGCTTAGGTTCGGTGCGAAACCACCTTCGTCCCCTACTGCTGTGTTGTAGCCTTTTTCCTTTAATACCGATTTTAAATGGTGGAAAATTTCAGCACCCATACGTAATGCATGGCGGAAGTTTTCCGCACCTACAGGCATTACCATGAACTCTTGAATGTCCACGTTGTTATCAGCGTGGGCACCACCGTTTAAGATGTTCATCATTGGTACTGGTAACTGCTTCGAATTGAAGCCGCCAAGGTATTGATATAAAGGTACATCCAAGTAGTCAGCTGCTGCGTGAGCTACGGCCATAGAGACGCCAAGAATAGCATTTGCACCTAATTTCCCTTTGTTTTCTGTTCCGTCAAGCTCGATTAACGCTTTGTCGATCACAACTTGGTCAAGGACAGAATAATTGCCTTCTAGCTCTTCAGCGATAATTGTGTTGACGTTTTCCACTGCATTCAACACACCTTTTCCAAGGTAGCGTGATTTGTCGCCGTCACGTAATTCTACCGCTTCGTATTCACCTGTTGATGCACCTGATGGCACGATGGCACGGCCGAATGCACCTGATTCTGTAAATACCTCCACCTCAACTGTTGGGTTACCGCGAGAGTCTAATACTTCACGAGCATATACTTGTGTAATAAATGGCATAGTTTTCATTCTCCTCTATTATCAATTTTGCCTCGGCAGAACCTACCGGAAGCTTTTATTCGTTCAAACGAGTCCTGTATTGTCCTCGGAACTTACGATTAACGATTTCCCTGTCATTTCAGCAGGCTGTGCTACGCCTAACAGATCGAGCATTGTTGGCGCCAAATCGGCCAAAATACCGTCTGTTGCAAGGACAGCGCCCGGCTTTGTCACAATGACCGGTACAGGGTTTGTCGTATGTGCCGTCATCGGTCTGCCGTCTAATGTGACCACTTCATCCGAGTTTCCGTGATCGGCTGTAATAATGGCTGAGCCGCCTTTTGCATGAATAGCGTCTACTATTTTGCCCAGGCATTCATCCACCGCTTCGATTGCTTTGATTGTCGGCTCCAGCATACCGCTGTGCCCGACCATATCCGGGTTGGCGAAATTCAGGATAATCGCATCAAACTTATCTGCTGC
>DEQA01000197.1:0-1023 GCA_002359075.1 Planococcaceae bacterium UBA3378 | reverse complement strand
GTTAAACCATTTGCTGCAATCACTTCCCCCAATGTATTGATCAAGTTGTCGTTTTCAAACGCAACAGCGGCATTGACATCCTCGCTGTAATGAGTGAACGTGACAAAGAACAAATTCACCGGGTGCTTTTTGGATATCTTCAATCCTGTGACCGCATCGTTTGTAAAGGCGGCCGACAGCTGAATGGCACGGTCCGGACGGAAATTGAAGAATATGACGGCATCATTTGTATCGATTGTCGCAACAGGCGTTCCTTCCTCTGTAATGACAAACGGCACAACGAATTCATCGGTAATATCCCGGTCATAACTGGATTGCACGCCGGCCATAGCAGTCGCTGCTGTTTGCCCGACTCCGTCCACCAATGCATTATATGTTAGCTGGACACGCTCCCAGCGGCGGTCGCGGTCCATTGCATAGTAGCGTCCGTGAATGGATGCGAACTTCCCGACACCAATCTGCTCCATTTGCTTTTCTGTTTCCTCAATATAGCCAAGCGCTGTTTTCGGGCCTACATCCCGCCCGTCAAGGAAGCCATGCACGTATACTTCCTTGATTCCGTTTGCCTTAGCAAGCTTCAGCAACGCAAAAAGATGCTCATAATGGCTGTGGACCCCGCCATCAGAAAGCAGCCCCATCAAGTGAAGCTTTGAATCATGTTTTTTTGCATGCTCAATCGCTGCCAGGAATTTTTCGTTGCGGAAAAAGTCCCCTTCACGAATGGATTTGTTAATACGTGTTAAGCTTTGATACACAATACGGCCTGCGCCGATGTTCATATGACCTACTTCAGAGTTTCCCATCTGGCCTTCCGGAAGACCAACCGCCTCCCCGCTGGCAATCAATGTTGCATGGGGATAGGCGCTGAAGTAACGATCAAAATTTGGTTTATGTGCTTGTGCTACTGCATTGCCCTTTACTTCATCACGAAAGGCAAAGCCATCTAGAATAATTAGTGCTACTGGCTGTTTAGGCATGGGCGCCGGCCTCCAATAACTTTAAATATGATTCTACCTGCAAGCT
>DEQA01000104.1 GCA_002359075.1 Planococcaceae bacterium UBA3378 | reverse complement strand
CCAGCCATTTTTTTTGTTTTTATGAGCCATTAGCTCAGTTGGTAGAGCATCTGACTTTTAATCAGAGGGTCGAAGGTTCGAGTCCTTCATGGCTCACTTTTCTTTTTATAAATAATTTATCCTTTACCCACGCGGGTAAGGGATTTTTTTTGCTCTTTTTGAAGAGCTGAAAAGAAATAACGCTAAATACGACTATAAATTCATCAGTCAATGGTAAAGAAGAGCGGAAAAACGTAAAATAGAAGAGTAAGCATCAAAAAAATCATATTGTATTAACTAATAGGTAAAAATTACAATAAAAGTAGTGTGAAAATACACTTTTTTGACGGTGTTATAAAAAACATTTTGCTATAATGAAAAA
The DNA here is from genome assembly GCA_002359075.1 of Planococcaceae bacterium UBA3378. Classification (GTDB taxonomy): domain Bacteria; phylum Bacillota; class Bacilli; order Bacillales_A; family Planococcaceae; genus Lysinibacillus_B. The sequence goes on along the minus strand of DEQA01000104.1, from coordinate 2,330 downwards.
GTGAAACTTTAACTGAATTCGTTCGTAAATTATATAGTAGAAGGTGGAGAGGGTAGACAATGGATGCGTTAGTTAACAAGAGAATAAGGCAAGTGCTTAAAGGTGATCAAAACGCATATGCAGACATTGTGAACCTCTATCAGCATAAACTGTATCAAATTTGTTACCGGATGCTCGGTAATAAGCAGGAGGCAGAGGATATTGCGCAGGAAGCTTTTGTTCGTGCCTTTATCAACTTACACTCCTATGATCAAAAAAGAAAATTTTCGACATGGTTATACCGAATTGCAACGAATCTGTGCATCGATCGAATCCGCAAAAAGAAACCGGATTATTATTTGGATGCTGAAGTAGCGGGAACAGAAGGGCTAGACATGTATTCGCAAATTGCTGCAGATGAGCAGCTGCCGGAAGAGGCAGTAGAGCAGATGGAGCTGCAGGAACGCGTTCAGTATGAAATCAGCCGGTTACCTGATAAATATCGTTCTGTCATTGTTTTAAAGTATATTGAGGAATTATCACTTCAGGAAATTAGTGAAATTCTTGATATGCCGATTGGGACGGTCAAAACTAGAATACATCGTGGTCGAGAAGCGCTGCGAAAACAGTTGAATAATCTATAGGAGGGATTTCGCATGAGTACGTGTCAAAAAAATTATGTAGAATACATGCACGAATACTTAGATGGCGATATTAGTCGTGAGCAAGAGCAAGAGTTGAAAAAACATTTGCAAAGCTGCGCCGCCTGTCAGCAACATATGCATGAGCTGAGTGACACAATTGCGTTCATTAAAAGTGCTACACACATTACGGCACCTCCTAGCTTCGAGGAAAATGTAATGAATCGCTTACCAAAGCGTAAAAATACAGTTGGCATTCAAAGATGGCTGCGCAAACATCCAATTATCGTTGCCGCAGCTGTATTCTTTTTATTTATGAGTGCTACATTATTAGGAAGCTATCCAAATGATAATCAGTTTTCTGTGACAAAACAGCCAAATCTCATTGTTGATGGACAAACGGTAACTGTTCCAGCAGGGGAAGTAGTAAAAGGCGATATCGTAGTGAAAAACGGGACGATTGTTATTGAAGGGGAAGTGGATGGTGATGTAACCGTAATTAATGGGGAATACATGGCATCAACAGCTGTCGTCAGTGGACAGATTGAGGAAGTAGATCAGGCTTTTGAGTGGCTATGGTATGAAATAAAACAAACTTTTAACAGCTTTATTGCATTATTTAAAGCTGAGGAAGAATAGTTAATGAAAAGCTGAAGGATTTTCCTCAGCTTTTTGCCTTTTATATAGAAGAATTACCGATAGAACAGTAAATGAGGAATGTTTTACAGATGGAGGGGTATTCTATAAAGAAGCGCAGGGAAATTTCTGTATAAAGAAAGTAAAAATTAATAACAGAAAATCTTTAAAGCTTCTTTTTATCGTGCTGTGATAGCTACGCATGACTTCTGACCCAGTACTTGCTGGAGGCTTTCTGTCATAGAATAGTATCGCATAAAGTATAGTGAGGAATAAGACTCACGGTTATTTCATGCCTTTGTTTATTTAAGGATTTCTTCTATATAGTAAGGAAATAAAGAAGGATAGTATTGCGAACTGGAACTTTCTCCAGAAAATGACGTCCTATAGAAAATGACCGAGTCTACTCGATTGGGTGGACTTTTTCTTCTTTAGAAAAGTCAATTGGAAAGTAAATATGATATACTTGAGTCGTATAGGGATTAGCTAGAAAAGTGGGGGATGCCACGTGCAGATAATCGAACAATTTACAGATTTGACACCTGTAAATGTTATTTTTAACTTCTTAGATGTACTGCTTGTCTGGTACGTTATGTATAAAACTTTGACCCTCATTAAAGGAACGAAAGCAGTTCAATTATTGAAAGGGATCTTTGTGATTATCGTTGCAAAAATTGCAACTGAAATATTCGGATTGAATACGCTCGATTGGCTGTTGGATGAAGTTATTGACTGGGGCTTCCTGGCCATTATCATTATATTTCAGCCCGAAATTCGCCGGGCGCTTGAGCAGCTGGGACGCGGAAAATTATTTCAGCGCACGACGAGCCAGCAGGATGAAGAGCAGACACGCTTAATCGAAGCGATGAAAAAATCCGTAAACTATATGGCAAAACGCCGTATCGGTGCATTAATTTCTATAGAAAAGGAAACAGGTTTAACAGAGTATATAGAAACGGGTATAAAGATGAATGCGGAGATTTCTTCTGAGCTGTTAATCAATATCTTTATTCCTAATACCCCACTTCATGATGGGGCTGTTATTATGCAGCGGGATAAAATTACGGCAGCGGC
>DEQA01000105.1:7718-11324 GCA_002359075.1 Planococcaceae bacterium UBA3378 | reverse complement strand
TTTCGAAGATCACTTCATAATGAGTCTTCTACCCGCCAATAGAAAGAGGCTGTACGGAAAATAAACCTTTCCGTACAGCCTCTTTTTGATAAATAGCACCAATATCTTTTTTATTCCTTTTTGTCCGGCACATCTTTTTGCAATAAGGGTGTTCGCTCTAATTGTTCGATAAAGGAACGGGATTTTAATCGGATTCCCGTTTGTTCCTCATAAATCGTCGTGACAATTTTTTTGATAAATTGTTTTGTTTGAGGCTTTAATTCCAGTTTCCCCACCTGGTCGATTGGTACCGTATAAAACATTCGAATCAGCTTCAGCTGTGTAGGTGAAAGCCTGATGATATAAGGATCCAAATGAAAGCAGTTATGACATAAAAAGCCCCCTTGCGTAAAGGAAAAGGCAAATTCCCCTTCCACTGCCCCGCATGAGGCGCAGCAATGTAGAATCGGCTGCACACCTGTATACGGCAGCATCTTCCAATCAACAAATAATGTAATAGCCTCGGGGTCATATCCCTCGTCAATCGCAGTTAATGCCTGAAGCAGCAGCTCAAACGCAAACGGTTCCTCTTTGCCTTCTTCCACCAGCCGGTCGATTAATTCCACAATATAGCTTGCATAGGCTGTTGCCATAATATCCGTCTGCAGCGTACGCATTGTATTAAAATGCTCGCCCTGCTGCAAGGTGCCCATTCCGCTTGTCCGCTGTACTAAAAATGATCCATGCATAAACGGCTGTGTCACACCGGCCAGCCGGCTAGTCGGCTTCTTCGCTCCCCGGGCCATACAGGCAACCTTGCCTGCCTCCCGTGTCAGTAGTGTGACAATCTTATTTGACTCCCCGTATGCTCTTGCTTTTAGTACAATCCCTTCCCATTTATGCAGCATACACAACCCGTCCTTACTCTCTTATATATTTCTATTATACACGAAAAAACAGGCAGAACATCTCTTCGATGCTCCACCTGTTTATAAGACGTTAAAAACACAGTGTCGTATAATATGATTTCTTTACAAACGCTGTATGTTTTTTATACATGGTATTGTGCACTGTTAATACTCATCCTCACGGAAGCCAAAGTCACGGAGATGTGTCTGTTTATTACGCCAATCCTTCTGTACCTTTACCCAGAGCTCTAAATACACTTTAGAACCCAGCAGCATTTCGATATCTTTTCGGGCTCTTATGCCAACTTCTTTTAACAGTGCCCCGCGTTTTCCGATCACAATGCCCTTTTGAGAATCCCGTTCTACCATAATGGTCGCCTGTACACGGATCTTATCCTCGTTTTCTTCATCCCGTTTGATTTTATCAATCACTACCGCAATGGAGTGGGGAATTTCTTCACGTGTCAAATGAAGGACCTTTTCACGGATTAATTCGGAAATAATAAAACGCTCCGGATGGTCTGTCACCTGGTCGGCAGGGTAATACTGCGGCCCTTCCGGTAAATATTTTTCAATCACGCTTAAAAGATTTTCCACATTGTTTCCTTGTAAAGCTGAAATCGGTACAATTTCTGCAAATGGATACTTATCTTTATACGAGGCAATAATATCCACCAGCTCATCTGGATGTACCTGGTCGATTTTATTGATTACGAGGAATACCGGCGTTTTGTTGCCCTCCAGCAACTCCAGAATAAACTCATCGCCTTTTCCGATTTTTTGCTCTGCGTTTACCATGAACATGATCACATCCACTTCACGCAGCGTATTTTTCGCTACCTTCAGCATGAATTCACCAAGTTTATGCTTTGGCTTATGAATGCCTGGTGTATCGATAAAAATCATCTGAGAGCTGCTTTGTGTTAATACACCCTGCACTTTATTGCGGGTTGTTTGGGGTTTGTCCGACATAATGGCAATTTTTTGTCCAATTACACGGTTTAAAAATGTTGATTTCCCTACGTTCGGTCGGCCAATAATCGAGATAAAACCCGATTTAAAGCCATTATCGTTTACTTGCTGCATAATCTAAATCCTCCGGTGTGAATGCGCCTGGTAATAGCTCACCCACTGTTGTTTGTTGTACATCACCTTTTAAGTTTGTTAAATAAACCGGCATATCCGGTGCACAAAATTCCGCCATTACTTGACGGCATGCTCCGCACGGGGAGCATGGGCGGTCGGTATCTGCTACGACAGCCAACGCCTTGAAATTTTTCACGCCTTCTGACACCGCTTTAAAAAACGCTGTCCGCTCTGCACAATTTGTCATACTATACCCGGCATTTTCAATGTTACACCCGTGATACACTGTCCCGTCTTCAGCTAAGAGCGCTGCCCCTACCTGAAATTTTGAATAAGGGACATATGCCTTTTCACGAGCAACTTTTGACTCTGCCAGTAATTGTTCCATGTTCATAGGAGAACTACCCCCTTCTTTTCATTAAAACCACTTTGGTAAAAATATGAGCATTCCGATTATAACACTTGCTGCAGCAAATACAAGAACAGCACCTGCTGCAATATCCTTTGCCTGCTTTGCCAGCGGATGAATTTCCGGAGACGCTAAATCTACAACACGTTCAATCGCTGTATTGAAAAGCTCTGCTCCTATCACAAGTGCCATTACCAAAATGAGAATCATCCATTCCACTAGAGAAAGGCCGGTGAAGCAGCCAATTACACATACAACCGCGGCACTTGTATAGTGAAAGCGGATGTTTTGTTCACGCATAGCCGTGAGCAGACCTTCTGCTGCATAGCCAAATGATTTTATGAATTTACGAATATCCACTATTCACGGGCCAGGCCAAAAGAGCCTAAAATCTCATCTTGTTTACCGAACATTTCCTTCTCATCCTCTTCTGTCATATGATCGTAGCCAAGTAAATGAAGGAAGCCGTGAACCGCTAAAAATCCAAGCTCACGTTCAAAGGAATGCCCGTATTCTTCCGCCTGCTCACGTGTCCGGTCCGTCGAGATAATAATATCGCCTAATACACGCGGAATGCCTTCACCGATGATTTGTATCTCTCCTTCGCCCATCTCTTCAAGAGCAAAGGAAATAACATCTGTCGGCTGGTCCTTATCCCGGTATTCCCGGTTAATTTCATGGATTGCTTCATTGGTAACAAAAGTTATAGAAACCTCTGAGCCCTCTTCAATCTGCTCTACTTTTGCAGCATGCTGCAGAAGCTTCTCCACAAGGTCGATATGCTCTTCTTTCACCACATTTGTTTCATCTAAAAAATCGATATTTAAAATCATAATGCCTCCTGCTTTTCTTTTGGATATTCAATACGTGAATGGAAAATGCCATTCAATGTCTCGCATAATACATCTTCAATGATTTTCAGTTCCTTCAATGAAATATCGCATTCATCGAACTGATCATCCTGTACCCGGTCCCGAATGATCGCCTGGATCAGTTTTTGGATCTTATCTGCACTTGGCTCCTTCATCGAACGCACTGCAGCCTCTACACTATCTGCAATACTTATAATAGCAGCTTCCTTCGTTTGCGGCTTAGGACCAGGATAACGGAAATCTCTTTCAGCTATTTGTTTTCCTTCTTCTTTCGCTTTATGATAGAAAAACTTCAGCAGGCTTGTCCCATGATGCTGCAATGCAATATCAATAATCTCCTGCGGCATTTTAT
>DEQA01000105.1:0-7655 GCA_002359075.1 Planococcaceae bacterium UBA3378 | reverse complement strand
CTTGATTCCGGGGCCAATGTATCATGAGGGTTGATCCCCATTTGGTTTTCAATGAAAAAGGCAGGTCTGCGCGTCTTTCCAACATCATGATAATAGCAGCCGACACGGGCAAGCAAGCCATCTGCCCCGATTGCCTCACAGGATGTCTCCGCCAAATTGGCAACCATTACGCTATGATGATATGTGCCCGGCGTTTCCGTTAAAATCTTTTTTAATAATGGGTGGTTCGGATTGGAAAGCTCGATTAGTCTCATTGTTGACAGGATACCGAATACTGATTCGAAAAACGGTAATAATCCCATTGTCATAGCGCCCGATAGCAGGCCTGAAACAACGCCGGCTCCTACATAGAACAGGATTTCAGACACGCCGTAATCCGACTGTGTCATCAGCAGGTAAAATGCAATAAATACAAGATTAATAACGGATACAATGGCGCTTGCACGCAAAATATGCGACCGTTTTTCCATACTTCCCATAAAGAACAGCGAGGCAAAACCGCCAAACAAAATATATAGTGCAATATCCATCTGTAAAACAGCGGCATAGTTTTCCTGGAATATAATACCTGCCGATGCAGCAATCAATAGTGTTACTAACGCGGCAACCCGGTCGTTCGTTAAAATCCTTAACAGCATTGTGGCCATAGCTGTAGGGAAAATAAACGCAAGAACGACATCAAAATTATTCGATATAAGGCTCCCCAGTTTCATAAGGACAATCGCGCTTAAATAGACGATGACCGTTACCAGCAATTGATTGCTTTTTTCTTTTAACGTCCCCTTATAACCGTCAAAAAGGACGAAAAGGAAGATCATTTGCAGGACGATCAGGATCACAACGCCTCCAATTGGTTTCCAGGAAGCCTGGCTGTCAATAAGACCAAGCAATTCCAGCTGGCGGTACTTTTCTCTATCGACAATTTCCCCTTCAAGCACAATTATCTGTCCTTGTAAAATTTTTGTCGGCTCTATTGCATCACGCGCCTGACGCTTGGCAATCGCTGTTTTTTCCTCGTTTAATGTTTCCGTCTCAACGAGCGAATTTCTACCTAGCGTAATTGCTGTCGAAAGCAGTGAATTAGCAATTGAGGAAGAACGGATAAGTGATTCTATGTTTGTACGGGCAGATGATAGATTCTCTTTTCTTATACTCTCGGAAAGTACTTCTTTCGTAAGCTCTACTAATATATCCCTTGATTGTATAAGCTGGCTTTCAGAAGCATTGAACAATGCCCGCAGTTCATCATCTGTCAGTGATAGACTAACTTGTTTTTCCGTCACGTTTTTCAGTTTCTCTTTCATGACCTCGAGCTTTTCAGCCTGTGACATTTCCTCCTGTTCAGCAAGCTCCTTTTTTGCTTCGATCGTTAAATCAAACAGCAGGGTAAGCAGGCTCGCCTTTTGTTCGGCTATTTCTTGCTCGAAATCATATACGGGAGCTGTTGCATTTTCGGCATTGGTACGTTCAAGCTCTGTCTTTTCTGTATCTTCTACGGTTTTGGCTGCCCGGATTGTCTCTGGTGCCAAGCTGCCCATCGATATATCATATGTAACGCCTCTTACACTATCTACCATTAACCCAAACTGCAGGAACGCTGTAACGACCAGTACGATAGCTAAGAATGAACGAAAGCCCATTAAATTCACAAAACGCTTCAATTGCTTCTCCATTCAGCACCTCCTATTACACCTTCCTCTATTCTACCAATTTCTACAGGCGTTTTCACAAAAAAAAGCAAAATCCGCAAAGGATTTTGCTTTTTCTTTTATATAATGTACCGAATCAGCATATATCTGGATCGCTTTTGCTGCTATGGATGTCTTACTACATCGCCTTGCGCCTGGCGTTTCGCTTTATGGCACGGAGGAAAGTATTACAGCTCCTGGTCGGCATATGCCTGGATCACTTTTGCTACTAATGGATGTCTTACTACGTCGCCCTGCTCAAGTATTTGGAAGTGGATATCCTTTACATACTTTAATGTACGCTCTGCAATAATAAGACCGGATTCCTGGTTTTTCGGTAAATCAATTTGGGTTTTGTCTCCGGTAATGACCATTTTCGAGCCGAAACCTAAACGAGTCAGGAACATTTTCATTTGCTGGTGTGTTGTATTTTGCGCTTCATCCAAAATAACAAACGCATCATCCAATGTACGGCCGCGCATATAGGCAAGCGGGGCAATCTCAATAGTTCCACGTTCAATCAGGCGCTGTGTCTGCTCCATGCCGTAAATATCATGTAAGGCATCATACAGCGGACGTAAATACGGGTCTACCTTTTCTTTTAGGTCCCCGGGTAGAAAGCCTAGTGATTCTCCTGCCTCTACAGCAGGGCGTGTCAGAATAATCCGCTTTACATGGCCATTTTTTAATGCCTGTGTCGCCATGACAACAGCCAGGTATGTTTTCCCTGTTCCCGCAGGTCCTATACCGAATACAAGGTCCTTATGGCGGATTGCTTTAATATACTCCCGCTGGCCGATTGTTTTGGCACGAATCGCCTTTCCTTTTGCATTACGGGCTACTTCCTCATCATACAGCTCGGGGAAATACTCTATTGTCCCTTTTCCGGCCATTTCGATCGCCGTCGCTACATCTCTTTGATCGATATTGATCCCTTTGCGAATGACTTCAAGTAAGCCGCGCAGCACAGCTGTTGCACACTCTTTTTTATCATGATCTTCACCGGCAATTTGGATAAGCCCGCCGCGGGTGATGATTTGTACGCTAAAAGTTTCTTCGATTAATTTTACATTTGCATCCGACATCCCCAGCAGCATAACTGCTTCATTAGGATTATCGACTAAAAGTTCCGACATTTTCTCAGTCATAAATCATTCTCCTTGATAAATAGGGTATGGTGTTGCGATGTTTTCATTTACCAAAAATAGGACCTGCCCTCTTACTGTATCATCATCAAATGTAACCTGTAAAATCTTTTCCGATTTAATCGTTGTCTTCGGAGGAAGACCCTGCAATATTTTCTTATGAAGAAGCGGCCGGATAATCGTATCCAGATCCTCTTCGTCCAATACATGCTCCGCCTTTTTAAAGCCTTGGTCTTTTACGATGCGGACATGGCTTTTTATCCATGTAGGAAGATGAATTTCATCCATATACATTTCCTCCTGGTTACTTGTTAGTTTCCAGGCAGATTCGGTCGGCGTATAATAAGTCGTCTTTCGATTCAGCGTAAAGGCTGTCTCAAGCCAATAATCCGCATACACCTCTCCTTCCGCACCAACGACAAGCTGCTCGTCTCCCGCCTCTAAAAGCCCTGATACAAGGGCGTCTCCTTTATAGACCGTTGTGTTGGCATCTACAAGCCTGACACCGCTCGTTAGGAAGTAATGGGTAATGACTCCGCTATTACGGGCAATAAGGTGCATCGGTTCATCTGATTTCTTTTTTATTTCCGTTTTAGGCGCCAGCTGCAGGGAGATCGTAATATTTCCGCCGCTTTTCATAAAATGAACCCAAGACAGCTCCGGGAATTTCGCCATGAGCTGCTGACGGATTTCATAATCAGTCGGTAAGGATTGTTTTATTAACGGAATCGTAACACCGATTTCCTTGTCAATAAACTGCTCTGCCTTTAATGCCAGCTCAGGGGTGGCACCTGTAACATGGATCCGCCAAATAAATTGAGTACAGATAATCGGTATCGCAATTAATAACAGTATACCCATAATTGTTTTCCATGTAATTTGTAGGACGGAATCCAGATCATCATAACGCAGTTTCAAGTTTACACCAGCAAAGCGTCGGGCACGGCGCAACGCCGGCAGATTCTCTCTCATTACTTCAAAAGAAACTTCATTATTGGAAAAACGGACTTGTCTTACGGCAATACGCTCTTTATGTAAATGGTGAAATAATCGATCTGCACGTGGCCCTTGCTTAAGCGACACAATCACTTTTCGGCGGTCCATTATATCACATGCTCTTCTATCTTGATTTTGTTGATCACTTCAGCACTCAATAAAAAGCCACCCTCGGTCAAATACTGAACGACTATCCCTTCCCCTTCAATTGTCAGCTGAAACTTCCCTAAAGAGCAGCTAAATAGATTAGAAGCGACCTGCCGAACATCATATAGACCGTTCCATCGAATCTGGCGGAATTGAATCCATTCCAGGACGTCATCCAATTGCATAAATGATTTCAAAAAAAGCCCCCTTTCTTACAGTGTATGCAAAAAAGGGGGCATGTATTATTTACGTTGCTTCGCTTTTGGCGGACCTAAAATTTCCGAGGTAATGACTGCATGTATCAGCTGCTCTCTCGTACTTGGCACAACGACAGGGGACTTCGTCTTTTCACGCTGTACAATCGGTCGGGAAGCACCCAGTTCAGGACGCGAGGATGTCCGATTTCCACGGAGTTCCTCGGCCGCTTCTTTTACGAGTTCCTTTACCGGCTCTTCGATTGTTGGACGGACATCCCGAACCGTCTCCGCCCTTTCATTTAATTGCCCGAAAATTTCTTGTGCAAAATCATCGAGTGAACGTACTTTCGGTCTTTCCGGTTCATCCCTTGTACTTTCTCGAGGGACACGCTGGTTGCTAAATGGCGGCATTTGTTTCGTCTTTTTTTCTTTTGTCTTATCTTTTGTAAATAGTGTACTGATAACAAACAGGACGACCATCATAATGATTCCTTCCATTTAGCGCTCCCCCCTTCCCCGATTATTTTTCGCCTTTTTCAGGCTTATTTTCCTGTGATACTTTCGCAATGGAATCGCGCATTGATGTATCAGCCTGAATGTTTTTGTAGTTCATATAATCCATAATGCCAAAGTTTCCGCTGCGTAATGCTTCTGCCATCGCCATCGGGACTTCCGCTTCGGCTTCCACTACTTTCGCCTTCATTTCCTGCACCTTCGCCACCATTTCCTGTTCACTTGCTACAGCCATGGCGCGTCGTTCTTCCGCTTTTGCCTGCGCGATATTCTTATCCGCTTGAGCCTGCTCGATTTGCAGCTCTGCACCGATGTTTTTGCCGATATCCACATCCGCTATATCAATCGATAGAATTTCAAACGCTGTCCCGGAATCCAACCCTTTTGAAAGAACCGTTTGAGAAATCATATCCGGGTTTTCCAACACTTTTGAATGGGACACAGATGAACCGATCGTTGAGACAATCCCTTCACCGACACGTGCAATAATTGTATCCTCACCGGCACCACCTACTAAGCGGTCGAGGTTTGCACGCACTGTAATACGGGCTTTTGCCTTTACTTCAATCCCGTTAATTGCCACCCCTGCGATAAACGGTGTCTCAATTACTTTCGGGTTAACCGACATTTGCACCGCTTCCAGCACATCGCGGCCTGCAAGATCGATCGCAGCCCCGCGTTCAAAAGACAGCTCAATATTCGCACGGTGTGCAGCAATCAATGCATTTACTACCCGGTCTACATTACCACCAGCTAAATAGTGGGACTCCAATTGATTAATCGACACATCAAGACCTGCCTTATGGGCCTTAATCAACGGATTGACGATACGCGACGGGATAACCCGGCGCAGCCGCATCCCAATCAAAGTAAAGATGCTGACACGAACGCCCGCTGCCAGGGCACTAATCCATAGCGCAACGGGAACAAGCGTAAAGAATACCGCCAGGACAATGAATGCACCGACGATCATGGCAATTAAGCCGATTGTTGCTCCATCAATAATCATCATTTATTCCTCCATTTTCTTAAAAATCTCTCTCACGACAATGCGTGAACCTTCTACCTTTATTACTTCTACTTGACTACCTTTGTTAATAAAGCTTCCTTCAGATACCGCATCAATTCGTTCATTCCCTATAAGGACGACTCCTGACGGACGAAACGGTGTGATGGCTTCTCCAGTACGACCTATCAATTCGATCCGGTTCGTATTGGAAACATACCCTTCCTCTGTCGTTGTCGCATCCCTTAGTACAAGCTTATTGAATATATGCATCTTCTTCCCAAAGAACTTCATAAGAATCACCATTCCTATCACTGCAATAAACATTGCAATAATGATTGAATATGCCATATGTGTTACACTTGCGCCCGCAAATAACAGACTAAGGATGATTAACGCACCTCCAAGTATGCCGACAATACCTCCAGGGACAAAGAATTCCAATATGACAAAAATAACGCCGATTACAAACAGTAAGATCGACTCGTATCCTGCAAAACCAGCAATTGTATGACCAAAGAAGAAAAGGCCAAATGCGGCTAATGACATTGTTCCCGGCACCCCAAATCCCGGTGAATACAGCTCTGCTACTAATCCAAGACTGGCAATGGATAAAAGAATAGGCACAACAATCGGATTTGTTACAATCCGTGCAATATGTTCAGCAAGCGTCGGTTCGACATCTACAATCTCTGCATCTTTTAATCCAGCCTGCTCTAACACTTCCTGCAGAGAATTAGCCGTTCCTTCCGAATAGTCGACCTCAAGGGCTTCATCTGCCGTGAGGGTTAAAAATTTCCCTTCAGGGGCCCGGTAGTCTGAATAATCAAGCGATTTATCAGCCATTGCCCGTGCATATTGCGGATCTCTGCCGGAAGAAACAGCTGCCGCTTCCATTGCTGCTAACCAGGCGCTCTCCGCTTTTTGGTCGGCCGTATTTCCTTCGCCGTCAATAATTCCTGCAGCGCCGATTGTTGCATTTTTTGTCATGTAGATCTCGTCAGCATGCAGTGCAATAAATGCACCTGCCGAGTGGGCTTTAGAATTAATATACGCGATGATCTTTATGTCATCATCTACACTATCAAGCAGCTTACCGATTTCTTCCGCTGCATCTACAAATCCGCCCGGAGTATGTATATCCAGCACGATGGCTTTCGCCTCTTGCTCCTTTGCCTCATTGATCGCCCGCTCTAAAAATGAAAGCAGACCCTTTTCTACATTATTTTCTACCGGTACATGAAAAACCTTTACTGAATCAGCATAAATAGTCGGAATGACGAGTAAAAATGAAAGCGTCAACAATAATAGCCAAGTGAAAACTCTTCTTTGCTTCATCCAATTCCTCCTTTCTTTTTAGTGATCCTATCTGTTATACGAATGAGATCACATTTTGTTTCATTTTATTTTCCTTTCTTTTATTTTTATTATGTATTCACTGTATGTTTTATTAAATCATCCAATTTCTTTCTTACTTTATTTTATAAACGGCTGCTCAATCAGTATCGCCGCCATAAAAAACTACCCCAAAAATAGCGATGAATTCGTTTTACTATAAGTGCAGTATAGCTTTTTTGGATATACTGTTTTTCACTAGACACTTAACGCCTAGTCGATCAAACGCTCCGCTTCTCAATGAGCCAGTTTTCCTTATCATAACATAGACCGAAGACATCGGGTGTTTTTGAGCGCAAGATCCGCTGAAAACGCAAATACCCCGAAGCCGCTTACCGGCTTCAGGGTATATCATTTGTCTGCTCAGTTAAATCTCGAATTGCGTGTTATGAACGTAGGGATTTTACAGGGAAAATTACCACTTACGTTTACGTGCAGCTTCTGATTTCTTTTTACGTTTAACGCTAGGTTTTTCGTAGAACTCGCGCTTTCTAACTTCTTGAATTGTACCACTTTTAGATACAGTACGTTTGAAGCGGCGAAGAGCATCTTCAAGCGATTCGTTTTT
>DEQA01000054.1:1393-2702 GCA_002359075.1 Planococcaceae bacterium UBA3378 | reverse complement strand
CATCTGAATGAAACGCATTTAAGCAAGGATGTGCAGACAATTCATGAAGAACTGGCAAATGCCAAATTGCAGTCGGCATCCATTAATGGTCTTCTATACCGTGGAAGCATACAGCATGAATTACATGTGCCGAAACTGCTTTCCTTTGTCAGGCTGCTGCCAAAGGAAATAGAAGTGAAAGGTCCGATGCTGTTATCGCTTGGTGCATTATCTCAATATAACCCAAAGAACGACCAAAATAAATTCAGCTGGAAGCGTATGGGGATTAATAATGATTTCACGGTAAATGAGCTGACATATATTATAAAGGAGCAGATGCTTCCTTCGTTTACCCTTGCCTATCTTCCTGATGCTGATGCCTCTATCCATAAAAACGGACCTGAAGATACAAAGGAGATCGAACAGGCTGATCAGGCGCTTCAAGAGCTTCTTAATCAGTTTACTTCGTGGGAGGAAGCTATTCAGAACGTAACATGGATTGTGCTCGGGGACAGTGGCCAATCATCCGTAAAAGAAGAGAAGAAGCAAGCATTAATCGATTTAAATGATATGTTGAAGGACTACACGTTTTGGGAAAAAGGCAATAAGAATGCGCAGCTGGCTGTCGCTGTGAATGAACGGATGGCCTATATCTATCTGCAGGATGAGCAAATACCGTTTTCTGAGGTAGTAGATATTCTAAAAAAGGATGAGCGAATTGGGTTTATCGCATGGAAAGAACAACAGATTAATCATGTTGTGAATCCAAAGGGTAAAGAATTAACATTTTCACCAAACGGACCATCTACCGATGAGTATGGCCAATCCTGGCAGCTTGCTGGAGACCTGTCTCTTTTGGATATAAAAGAGGATGAGCAAGGAATCATACGTTATCAGGCATATCCAGATGCGCTGGCAAGGCTGCATGGGGCCCTTCATTCGCAGGAGGGAAAGGTTATTATTGTAGATGCAGAGCCTTCTTACGAGTTTATCGAAAAGCATAGCCATGATCATGCGGGTGGCGGAGCGCATGGCTCTCTCCATCGTGTAGATTCCGTCGTACCGCTTATCATTACGGAAAAAGCGGTACAGCCGCCATCGCACCGGCTTGTAGATATAAAGGAATGGGTTTTAGACTTAGTAGGGGGCTCGTAAGGATGGAGCTATTGATTTGAAATAATGGTTGATTAAAAAATGTAAGACTTCTTTCTTTAACAGCAAATGCCAAAATCCCTTTTAGAAAAAGTTGATCACTGCCTAATAGCGCCCGATTGTTGAAGATTGTTATGAATGAAAAGCAATGAGAAGCCTGCTGCCATTAGGTATGAAA
>DEQA01000054.1:0-1335 GCA_002359075.1 Planococcaceae bacterium UBA3378 | reverse complement strand
CATCATTTATCAAGTGTTCTCATACTACAAGTCGATCGGCTCGCCGCCTGTTACCCCGTAAATCTGTCCTGTGATATAACTCCCTTCATCGGAGGCTAGAAGAACATACACCGGTGCAAGCTCTACCGGCTGTCCCGCACGGCCAAGAGGAGTGTTTTGGCCAAACTCAGGGATTTGTCCTTCCAATTGTCCGTTATCCAACTGCAACGGTGTCCAAATTGGTCCTGGCGCAACCCCATTGACACGCACTCCCTTAGAAGCAAAGTACGAGGAAAGGTTTACCGTAAAGTTGCTGATCGCCCCTTTTGTAGCGGCATAATCCATTAAAGATGTGGACGGACTAAAAGATTGCACCGATGTGGTAGTAACAATCGCACTTCCTGGTTCCAGATGCTCTTCAGCAGCTTTTACGGTCTCAAACATGCTCATAATGTTTATTTTGAAGGTATCATGCACTTGTTTAATTGTGAAATCACTTAAGTTTGGATGTGCGATTTGTTGCGCAGCATTCAATACGAGTGTGTCTAATCCTCCAAAAGCTTCCACAGTTTTTGTCACAATTTCTGTCGGTGTGCCATCTTCCCGCAGGTCATATGGTAGCAATAATGCTTTTCTGCCTGCCTTTTCAATTAATTCTTTCACTTCGTTCGCATCTTTTTCTTCACCAGGGAAGAATTGAATCGCCACATTGGCACCTTCCCGCGCAAAGGCAATAGCAGCGGCACGGCCAATTCCGGAATCACCACCGGTAATCAGGGCATTGCGTCCTTCCAGGCGATTGTATCCTTTATATGATTCTTCACCGCAGTCAGGTTTAGGGCTCATTTCACTTTGCAGCGCTGGCGTGTTCTGCTCTTGATCCGGGAACTTTTCTGTATAAAACTTCTTGCGTGGATCGGTTAGATGTGGGTTTTTCATCAAAAACATCTCCTGTCTTGTTTAATATTTAAAGCCAAAGAATAAAAAGTACAGAAAGGCTTTTCACAAACTAATTCCTGGTACATTTTTTCCCTTTGAGCATTACTTTAAACAGCTTCTGATCTTTTCCCCTTTTCAAATCCACTAATGAATAAGATCTATTGTAATTAATACCCTTACACCCGCTGTTTCTTATTTTAAATAGGAAGGCGGTATTTTTTTATCTCCTTTACTAAAGGCAGGGGGGATTTTGCTTAGGTGCAGCCGAAGACTGTCTTTTCGTTTTGGCGTTATGGTACAATCAGTACTGTATGAAAAATTTTAAAAATTAGTTATTTTCCATCATTTTCATTTGGCAATGCTGCGGGTATGGGTTGGCAGCACGTAAAATGTGAATGCTTCGGTTACCGGCAAACA
>DEQA01000146.1:4540-7373 GCA_002359075.1 Planococcaceae bacterium UBA3378 | reverse complement strand
TTGGAAGGCTGCGATTTTTTCTTTTGTATTAGCAAGTGCTTGTTTCGACTCGTCTGTATTATATTGGCTTGCGATGGATTGAATTGTTTTATCGATTGTTTCCTGTGTTTCACGCATATAGCCCAAGGAATCATGATCACCCAATAAAAAGGTTTGCAGCTGTGAGCCTTCTAAAACAATGTATCGATTAAGGTTACTTGTATCATATAGTTGAGGAAGGCCCTCTGATAACGCTTCATCATATTGTTGGTCAATGCTTACTACTTGAAGGTAAATTCCCACTCCTGATAATACAGTAATTACCATCATCGTAATAAAACTTAGCAACAATTTTTTAGTAATGGACATAGTATTTACTCCCTTTTACAACCTTTAGAATTTTTTACCTTTCACATTATAACTCTTTTGAGACCTTTTGACTATATGTAATATTAAAATCCAATGAACTTTCTCACTATTAAAAGGAAAATAATAACTTTATAACATGAATATAACCTAACACAATCCCTCTGAAACAATACCTTTATGCCTATCTCGATAGATTGTTTATGTCCAAAACTAAAGCTGCCCCTTCCATACTAAATGGTCAAGGCCACCTTTTTCTAATGCCTTTTTTGATTATTGCTGTCATACCAAATAAGGGATCACTTACATGCTCTCCCCTGTAATAGCTATCGGCATATGTGATCCCTATCTTGAATGTTTAATGATACATTCCTTTATTTTCTTTTCCGGTAACACTTTCGATTTCCACTTCAAATAATTCAATTTTCGGCAAAATCGGATATCCTTTTTTCTCAAACTCCCAAGTCGGATCGCCGTACTTTTCGAGCAGCCGGTCAAAGAACCATTCTTTCATTGCATCTTCCGTTATATGTTTGGCTTGTCCAAATAACACTACACTTGTGTAGACGAGTGCGGATTGACAGGCATATTTTTTACCGGGATGTAAATCACCCATTTCACTTACTTCAATGCTCACTTTAGGGTTACTTTTAATATTGGTCCAAAAATGGCTTTCCCGGATATTGCCTATATGGAGATATAATTTATTCCCACCCTCATGGATGTAGACAAACGGAATAACATACGGATAGCCTTCTTCATCAACCGTTGCCACATGTGCTACTTTTCCATTTTGTAAAAGCTGTAATGTTTCTTCCTTTGGCAGCTCTACCCGTTTGTTTTCAATTAACCCTCTCATATTACCGCTCCCCTTCGCATTAATTTACTAAAAAAACATACTATTCAGTTAAACATATATTTATCATACATCTTTAAATGCACATTGGGAAGGGAATATGGAAAGTTTTGTTTAGCAAAAAGAGCAGCATACCCTTTTAAGGGAGCTGCTCTTTTAAACGTTTTATGGAGGAATGGACCGTTAACCGGTGATAGCAGATGAGCTTATTTTTAAAGACTACCCCATATACCCCGTATGGCGTAGGCGAGTATTCCAACAGCTGCTCACACGACGACAAATCAATAATTTTCGGCTGGAGTCCAAGCTTATTTGCTGCTTCTACCATATTTTGCGTGGCGATATCCAAATAGGGACATTGCTGTGTACGCAGAATGGTTAACCCATCATAACAAAGACGCTCCTCCCAGTTATGCGGGAAATGTGGAAGAGCTGTATGCTGAAAAGTATGGACAAGGAGCTCAAATCCATATGGCGCCTTGTCGATTTCCACGAAGTTATTTTTAAGAAAGATGTCCTTGCTTGGCGTCCAAGAGGTTTCAGCATTTGTCAGGACGACAACACCCTCTTTATTCTGCTGCTTTGCATCCTCTAAACAGTGCTGGATTAATGCTGTAGCATAGCCCTTTCCTGGAATACCAACCCATAGGCAGTGAATGACCATATAGTTTTTTCCGTAAACAACCCGTGAAGAATGCTCGATCGGTACATATTCTATAAATCCCGCCTGCTTCCCGTTTTCTAGTAACTTTACATACTTTAACCCTTTATCTAGCGTAGTTTGCAGCCATTCCTTCTTTCCGTTATAGCCTGATGATTGCGGCTTGCTTCGAAGACAGTAACAGCCTTCAGAAGAAGCATTTTCTTCTGTTAACTCGATTATTTGCTGCAATTTTTATTCCCCCATTTTATGATTTCACCCTTGTACCAAAGAAAATGGTTCCGCTGATCATAACAAAAAGCAATGCAAAACCTATTGGCAAAAGAACATGGCTGTCTCTTGATTTATATTCATATGCCCCGTTACTGTAGGCTTTTATATAAGTATGATCCTCCTGTTGAACAGCAATGGCTTTCTTTCGTTCCTCACCTTTAATGGCATAATATTTTGTACCTTTTGGATAAGCATTTGAAAAATTGCCGCCCTTCTGCTTCAGGTCGGAGTAATGGGTCACGTGTCCGATTTCCCCTTCCACATCTGTTACATATTCCTCGCTCACTATATAAATGGTGTCATTCCAGACAACGAACCGGTATGCCCAGTCTGTAGCTTTGCTTTGCTGAGGAATCTGCGCAGCAGCCATTATAATTAACAAGACAAAGGAAACGAACCGGATTTTCGCCATGTTTCTCCTCCTTTACAGCGTCCTCATCCATGCTGTTAATTTTGATAAATCCTTTTTCTTCTATGCTTTATGCAACCCTGCTTCTGCGAATACTTTGCTTCTAACGTAAAGCAAATTATAGAAAGCCTCCTAATCATTATACATTATATGGATAAATTGGTACTGTTCTATTTAGCGCAAATAGGTAGTTATTGATTATCAATTTTTTATAATCCATCCATTTCTCCGGGGAATTTCAGCCTATTTTTAGCGTTCGTTTTTCGTGCTACAATAAATCAGCAGCATC
>DEQA01000146.1:0-4456 GCA_002359075.1 Planococcaceae bacterium UBA3378 | reverse complement strand
ATGAAAAAGAAGCGTGAAGAAAGATTAGCCGTCTTTCGCTACGCTACGGATTTATTCCGTTTTGTTGATACGCTGTATCGTCTTTTTCGGATGATGCTGTAAAAAACCTTGCGTTTCACCGTCTGGTCCAGCCAACCAGGCGGTGTTTTTAGCATGGAGCTTTATTACCTTAAAAAGGGGGATCGTTAATGGACTATCAAATTGAAATTGATCTACATCCAAATAAGGAATTTGATGATTTTTTAAGCAAAATGATCAGAGAGTATAACATTGAACACTCCATCTACCATCAGGAAGCGAGAAAGGAAGGTGGCGTTCAGCCAATTAATCTCATTGTGTCTGATAGTAATAACGTCTGGGTTGGCGGCATGAATGCCGATGTATATTGGGGATGGGTGGAGATTTATAATTTTTGGTTTCAGCTCAGCTACCGCAAAAACGGACTGGGAAGCCGTCTCCTCAAGCAATTGGAGGTACTCGCAAAAGAAAAAGGCGCCACAAGGGCATTGTTAACGACATTTGAATTTCAGGCACGCACCTTTTATGAAAAACATGGCTTTCACATCGTCGGAGAAATAAAAGATTATCCGCCCGGGAGCAGCTACTATACAATGGTAAAGCAGCTCTAGGAGGCTCGTTTTTCGGCCAGACAATCTGTAAATGAGGATTATACATGCTATTTTTGCTTCTTTACAATGAAGAAAAAAGACAAGAGCAAGAATAGTGTCATGTAAAACAGCGGCGATTTGTATGAAACATGCTTGAATTTTTCCCAAAACGTCATATCAGGGTCTACGGAAAAAGAAGATACTTCTATGTAAAAGAGCGACAAACATAATCCAAACAAAGGTAGACAAAAAATCAGCATCAGCTTTTTCATTCGTTTCTCCCCTTTTTTCCGGCAATTATTATATCGCCTGCCTGGTCAAAAGAACATGTCAATCTAAAAAAAACGACCGGGAGCCACCCGGTCGCTGTGTACTGCTGTTTTAGATCCATCACGCATGAATCTTGCTACCTTCATTGTATGGTTGATTCCCAATCATGTCAATGAATTGCTATTATTTTATGCAGTTGTTATACAAAAAAAACGTATTTTTTACTTTTATAACGGCTTTGTAAAGCAAATAATCCGATTTGCCTCCTGAAAGCCAAGCTTCCTATGCATTTGCAGGCTCTCTTTATTATCAAGCTCACAGTCGCTGGCAAACTCCCGGCAGCCTTTTGCTTTTGCCCACTCCTCACAAGCACTGGTCAACTGCTTCGCTATCCCCTGCCTGCGGAATGCTTCCTTTACATACAAGCCTTCCAAATAACCGACCGGACTTGTGCTTGTGCCTTCCACATAATCATGCCGCAGCTGGCATTGGGCAAAGCCGATTGCCTCATCGTTTTCATACGCCAACAGCACGACGGCATCAGGCTGCTCAATCAATTGGGTCATTTCCTGCACAAATATATCAAACCTATTGTCAGGCCAAAGCAGCAGTGCCAGCTCAGCGGCTTCTTTTGCCTGCTGTATCGTTGCTTTTTGTATCATGGGGTTCCCTCCCAAAAACGGAAAGCCTTCTGCCATATAAAACAGAAGGCTTTTATTCGTATGTTATTTAGCCAGGATCGATTTCATCTATGCTGGCACTACCGTTTTATTAAATAATTCCCTGACGGATTTTCTCAATCAGTTCTTCAAGCCATTCAATCGTATGCTCACCTTTTGTCTTCATATATTTACCGATCATCTCTATTAGCGGCTCGTTTTCTTGATCGATAGGTGCTTGATTTCGAATCTCCTCTACCCGCTTTCTTCGGGCAATGCGGATTTCCAATTTTTGCTCCAGAATTTCTATCACCTTTTCCCGGTCCAGATAATGTAAGTTTGCGAGGCCCAACACCATATCGCTAATATTTTGGGCGCTTTCCAGCAGCCTATACATTCTTTTTGGAAACTCTTCCCGTCCTTTTTCCGTAATCGCAAAAACCTGTCTTTCCGGGCTATTTTCTTCTGCCAGGACTCCGACCGGTTTGATTAAGCCTTGCTTGACAAGCGATTCAAAATGGTAGGAAAGCTTACTTTCCGTCAACCCTGCAAATGTATTCAGCGGGACAGGATTTGACAGTTGTTTTTCAAGTTCATAAGGGTATGTATTCCCCTTCATTAATTTGCTCAATATAAAAATCTGAATAGACATTCCCTTTACTCCTTCATGAAGACATATCTGTATTTTATCAAAAGGATGCAATTATTTCAGCAATCCGCCCCTGCCATTTTATGTAGATTCCCAGATGAAATGATGGGTCATCCATCAGCGCATGTATCCCATGTGATGATATCAACGCCCTCTATATCCACCTTGCCAATGCTAAGTAAATGAGGGATGAAATGAAACATTCCAAACGGCCTTCCTTTATCCTTTTCCAGTGAAAAGTATTCCACTGTTTCTGAAGGAATCTGCGTCATTTCCCGGTAATCTTCTATATTGAGGAGCCTTATTTCCTCTGCTAGCAAATCTGCAGCCGGTCCTTTATAAGTATCTTTAGAGTAAAGGTATATAGCGTTTTGGTTTTCCTGTAAACGTTCTATCGGAATTTTGTAAAACGGCAGTTTTGTTTTGGCATTTATATTTAAACTTTTCAATGCCTTGTATACGTGATGCGGGTGAAGTGGCAAAAAATGAAGCACATCATTCCATAAGCAATCGAGTTTCGGAACTTGTTGTGTCAAAAGCTTCGGCCTTTCCGGATGATTAAAATATTTTACTGTATACTTTTCATATAAATGAGGATAGATTTCCTTTAAAGTATTCAGCGGAATTAACTTCTCTCCTATCATTTCTGCAGGTACCATATGATAAACAAACTGCTGCATGATCACCACTCCTTGTTTTTTATAACGAGTCCTCATGGAGCTATTTCCAAAGATGTCCCTTAATAATAAGGCCCTCAACCAGCTAATAAAAGACTGAAATTACCATTTTTTATGTGTTATACTTTTCATGAAGAAAAACGCAGAACAACATTAATATACTCTTTAGAATATAATAAAAGAGACAGGTTTTGAGAAACTATTCATCAAAACCTGCCTCTTTTTATACTGGATCACTAAGTATGCTTACATATCTAATTTTGTGAAAGCATGCGGGAGTAAATCCTCTAATTTTAGCTCTAGTATTTCTTTTTTTTCGTTTGTTAAGTAAACCGGCATGTCAGGCGAGAAAAATTCTACCATTACTTGTCTGCAAATACTGCAGGGTGGGAGAAAATCTGCTGTATCGCCTGCTACAGCGATCGCTTCGAAATCACCTTTTTTGTAACCGTTTGCTACAGCGGTGAAAATAGCTGTTCGTTCAGCACAGTTTGTTGCGCCAAATGAAACATTCTCCACATTCACACCTGTGATCACCGTTCCATCTTTTAGCAGCAATGCTGCACCAACCGGAAATTTCGAGTACGGTACATAAGCATTTTCCATTACATTCCGTGCTCTTTCCATCAATTGCTCTTTATTCATATGATCCATCCCTTTCAACGAAGAATGAACTTTTCAAGTTCCCTTAATGCCAACCGGTTGATTGGCAGGATTTTTATCATATAATTTTACGGAATATTTGTCAATATCCGCTGACTTTTTCTGATATTTAAAGAATATGCTTTTCTTTCTCCTTTATTAACGGGCAAGATCTTTTATTAACCATCCCAGATTACGGAGGGGGGTACCGGCATAGAAAAACCCTATGCCCTCCTAAAACTGAGGAAGACATAGGGATCAGTTATTCTGTTGCTCGAAATCGCCCTTCCATCAACATTTCTTCCAGCGGTCGGCGGTCAGATGGCAGCTCACGCAGTTGGAAATCTTCCGCTAATGCTTCTTTTTCCCCCAGATAACCGATAGCAATAACAATGCGCGGCTCGAACGTATCGGGAATGCCCAGCACTTCAGCTGCCTTTTCCTTGTCAAACCCTCCGATTGCATGGGTAATCAACCCTTCACGTGCTGCCTGCAGTGCAAGAAATCCCCAAGCTGTTCCGCTGTCAAACGGGCTGACCGGGAATTCCGTATCGGAAATGAGCATGGCGAGCACCGGTGCTTTTTCACACCACTGCCGGTTCCGCTCATTAATAAATGTGTGAAATCTCTCCCGGTCTTCAGGAGTGCGTGCAATAATAAAGCGCCACGGCTGACGGTTATTGGCTGACGGTGCCCAGCGTGCTGCTTCAAATAGGCGCATCAGCACATCCTCCGGCACCTCTTTATCCAAATAAGAGCGCGGAGACCAGCGCTGAAGATAAATAGGATCGATATCATGTTCAGTACGACGTGTATGGAACTCCTTCATGTTACAACCACCTTACTTTGTGTTTTCTGTTACAGTTAATCATGTAAAGATGTCAGGCTGTCTCTTTTCTGCAGCCCTCACTGCACTACTTTCCCTATTATGAAAAGCATTAAAACATGCTC
>DEQA01000026.1:25941-37672 GCA_002359075.1 Planococcaceae bacterium UBA3378 | reverse complement strand
ACACCATTTTCTACTACGATTTTGTTCGTCATGAATATTTGCCTCCTATATTCGAAAATCCAGGACTGGATAAAGTGCACAGTCCTAGATTAGTTTAGCATATTTTTCAAATTAGCGCTCGTTGATTGGAATGTATTTTTGCATTCCTGGTCCAACATATTCTGCACGTGGACGGATTAAGCGGTTGTTTGCATATTGCTCAAGGATGTGAGCTACCCAACCTGAAGTACGAGATACTGCGAAGATTGGTGTGAATAAGTCATGTTCAATACCTAAAGAATCATAAACTGATGCTGAGAAGAAGTCTACGTTCGCTGGAAGACCTTTTTGTTCTACAATCATGTCGTGGATTTTCACTGACATTTCGTATAATTCCGGTTTACCAGTTAAAGCAGTCAATTTTTGAGACATTTCACGTAAGTGTGGTGCACGTGGGTCGCCTTTGCGATATACGCGGTGACCGAATCCCATAATTTTCTCTTTATTATCAAGTTTATCTTGGATGTAAGATTCAACATTATCAATTGAACCAATTTCAGATAACATTTTCATAACTTGCTCGTTGGCACCGCCGTGTAAAGGACCTTTTAATGCGCCGATTGCAGCAGTTACGCCAGAGTATACGTCAGATAATGTTGCCACACAAACACGGGCTGTGAATGTAGAAGCATTTAATTCGTGGTCAGCATGTAAAATTAATGCTTTGTCGAATGCTTCGATTGCAATTGCTTCTGGCTCTTCACCAGATAACATGTATAAGAAATTAGCTGCATAGCCAAGTTCTGGTTTAGGAGCTATTGGCTCTAATCCTTTACGGATACGAGAGAACGCAGTTACTACAGTCGCAATTTTCGCTTGCAAACGGATTGCTTTACGATAGTTTGCTTCCGTTTCCATCACATCAGCTTCTTCGTCAAACGTACCAAGCATTGATACAGCTGTACGCAATGCAGCCATTGGATGTACTGTGCTAAGCGGCATAGATTTAAATAAGTCATAAATGGCAGCCGGCACATCCATATTATCTGCTAATTGTTGTTTTAACTCTGCAAGCTCGTCCGCTTTTGGTAAACGAGTATGCCAAAGTAAGTAAATAATTTCTTCAAAAGATGCGTTGTTTGTTAAATCGTCGATGTTATAACCTACATATGTAAGTGTGTCATCGATGATCGAACTGATTTTTGACTCCGCTGCTACGATGCCCTCTAAGCCTTTAGTTGTTGACATAGTAAATCGCTCCTTCATGATTATATTTTTTTTGTAAGTGCTTTCTTTTTTCATAAGATAAAAGCACCTATAGTTCTGCTCAATGAACCTATAAGTAAATCGCTTACAAGTATCATTATAATCAATTTTGACGGCTTTGTGAATGAAAAGGAACTAATTTAAGAAAAACGCGCACGACATATAAAAATAGTGTTTTAGAGAGAAATTCGAGTTTCAAACGAGATATACCTAACATAAAATAGGGGTGAGCTCTTTTTAAATGTATAATTTATTCAATTTTTCCTACGAAAGTACTAAGAAATTTGTACTTCTTTTATTATATTTACTGCTTATGATTGTCATTTCTCCTATCACACTCGGAATATTTTTCGCTACCTTATTCCACCCATTTCTGCTCTTCTTTTATAAAAAACTAAGAATTCCATATGTTTTAGTAGTATTTTTCACTACAATCTCTTTCTTTTACTGTATGTATTTTTTATTCCATTTTATTATCGATAGCTTTATCGTCGTCTTTCCGCAGATTCAGGAGCTTGTAAATAGCGATATTTTTTCTCATCCAATATTGCAGGCGATGATGGAAGCTGCTTTATCAGCGGTCGACCAAATTGCTTCTGTCGGTATTAATTTGACGAAGGAACTTTTCAGCTATTTTTTCGAAGTAATTATTTTTATTATGGCTTTCTACTTTTCTTTGTTTGAAAGCAAACGGGACAGGTATTGGTTTTTCATCTATACACCAAAATCTGTCCGTCAAACGTGGAAAAGCTACTTTGAACGTGCTATGCACCTATTTACTACTTTTCTATATGTAGAGCTCCGGCTGCTGCTCGTCACGTTTTTGCTATTAGCGCTCGGCTTTTGGCTGCTTGGCTTTAGCTTTCCTTGGCAAAAAGCCTTCTTTATCGCATTGGCAGATTGCCTGCCGTTCTTCGGCATCGGACTTGTTCTTGTGCCGTTAGCCATTTATTTCTATATTGTAGATCAAATTATATTATGTATTGCCATTGTTATCTTGTACATCTTTATCCAAACAACAAGGCAGCTGACCGAGTCATATTTATGGGCGTCCACTTTTCATGTGCGGACAATCCATACATTTTTCATCAGCGCTGCCTCTGTTTTATTATTCGGCTTTTATGGTATTTTGCTAAGCCCATTCTTTCTGTTGCTTGCCGTTAAGCTTAAAGAAAAATCTATCTTTGCACGATAATTGTATGGCGGTTTTTTAATTTTTTACGCAGCCACATAAAAATAAGCGGCTTGAAAAGATTACGTGTTGCTGATGTCAGCATTAGCAGACCGACAATATCTGATAAAAAACCAGGCAATACAAGAAGGACAGCCCCAATAAACATCATAAAGGCCTCCATAAGTGCAACCCCGGGGGCTTGTCCGTTAGCAATCGAACGCTGAATTTCTTTAAAAGATTCGGTACCGCGTTTTTTTAACAGGTACACGCCAAGAACGCTTGTAGCGATGAGCAGTAACAAGGTTGGGAAGACACCAAGCCAATTTCCCACCATGATAATGGCTGTTATTTCCGCTAACACACAAGCAATGAATACTATAAAGAGATTTCTCATTTTCTTCACCCCTTACTATATACGAGCGAGCCGTTAAAAAGTTTCATCTTCAGCCTTTATAATTAGAGGCAATGCAGGATAACACCACATTAGGAATACACAAGAAGAACTCCCCGGAAAGACGAGACTTTCCAGAGAGCTCTATAGTGTATTCCATATTTTCAAGGTGCCCAAAAAGCGCCTTTTTTATTTTTTACAGAACGCTCGCATGTCCTTTATAAATAACGCCTGTTTCTGCATCCATCGTAATTTCCTGTCCGTGGCGGATAAGTGTTGTTGCTTCCTTCACTCCTACGATGACCGGAATGCCCAGACTTAAACCTACGACAGCAGCGTGGCTTGTCAAGCCGCCCTCTTCGGTAATGATCCCTACACAGTTTTCAATTGCCGGCATCATCTCACGATCGGAGCCTACTGTTACTAAAATGCCGCCTTCTGTCTCATAGGCCATTGCTTCCCCTGCATTTTTTGCTACGACGGCTTTTCCTACAACTGACGCTTTTCCAATACCTTGCCCGCGTGCTAAAAGGTCGCCAATCACATGGACTTTCATCAAGTTTGTCGTTCCTGCTTCGCCAACCGGCACACCAGCTGTAATGACTACAGCATCCCCGTGGTTTACATATTCGTGTTTTAATGCTTCATCTACAGCAAGCTCAAGGATTTCATCCGTTGTTTGGACACGTTGGCATACAATCGGCTGCACTCCCCAAACAAGTGTAAGCATCTGTGCCGTATTGATTGAACCGGTAACGGCAACAATTGGGACACCCGGGCGGTATTTTGCAATCATTTTTGCTGTATTGCCACTTTCTGTCGGGGCAAGGACTGCCTTTACATTCAGATTAATGGAAGTATAAGCTACAGCCTGTGAAATGGCTTCCGTCATATTTGCATCTTTTTCGCGGCTGCGCTCAGAGACGATTTGACGGTAATTCAATGCCTGCTCTGTACGTTCGGCAATTTTATACATTGTTTGTACAGACTCCAGCGGATAAAGACCTGCCGCTGTCTCTCCAGAAAGCATAATAGCGTCTGTCCCATCAATAATGGCATTTGCTACATCGGATGCTTCTGCTCGTGTTGGGCGAGGATTACGCTGCATGGAATCAAGCATTTGTGTAGCTGTGATAACCGGCTTTCCTACCTGATTGCACTTTTTAATCAAGGATTTTTGCACAAGCGGTACTTCCTCTGCCGGAATCTCTACCCCCAGGTCACCCCTTGCCACCATCAGCCCATCAGAAACTTCAATAATGGCATCAATATTGTCTACGCCTTCCTGGTTTTCAATTTTAGGGATGATTTGAATATGAGAGCCGTTATTTTGCTCTAATAATTCACGAATTTCAAGTACATCCTTCGCTGTACGGACGAAAGAAGCAGCAATAAAATCAACACCTTGGTCAATGCCAAACAGAATATCCTGGGCATCCTTTTCTGTAATACCAGGTAATTTAATCGAAACGCCTGGTACATTTACGCCTTTTTTATTTTTTAAAACGCCGGCATTTTCTACAATCGTATGAATCAGTCCGCGCTCCACATCTTTTGCCAGTACACGAAGCTCAATTAAGCCGTCATCCAGCAAAATAACATCGTTTTGCTCTACATCTTCAATTAATTGCTCATAAGTTACCGAAAATACACTTTCATTGCCGACAACTTCCTTCATTGAAATATCGATTACTTGCCCTGTCACAAGATGAAGCTCACCATTTTCCATCGTATGTGTACGAATTTCCGGTCCCTTTGTATCCAGCAGGATGCCAACTGGTTTTCCTACTTTTTCTGCTGCATCTCGAATCGCCGCAATACGGATGGCATGCTCTTCATGCGAGCCATGTGAAAAGTTAAGGCGCGCTACATTCATTCCTGCTTCGATAAGCTGTTCAAGCATTTCTGGTGATTCACTAGCTGGTCCAATTGTACAAACAATCTTTGTTTTTCTCATATAACATCCGCTCCGTTTTCCTCTTAGATAGACAATTCTTTTGATAATGTATATAAACTAAGGTCTGCTTTATGATTACCCTCATAAGCTTCCCTTAATCCATAATCAACAATTGTATGGTTTCTAATGCCGACAGCTCGGCCGCTTCCGCCTTCTAACAGCACCTCTACCGCTTTTGCTCCAAGGCGTCCTGCGAGAACCCTGTCCTGTGCGGATGGGGCGCCTCCCCGCTGGATATGCCCGAGCACCGAAACACGGATTTGGATACCTGTTTTTTCTTCTAGAATTTTAGCCAATTCATTTCCGGGCATTACACCTTCCGCGACTATTATAATGCTATATCTTTTGCTACGAGCCGCTCCCCGCTCAAGACGGGAAATAATTTCCCCCAGATCATATTCCTGTTCAGGAATCAATACGGATTCTGCTCCGGCAGCCACCCCAGCCCATAAGGCAATATCTCCGGCAGCCCGGCCCATTACTTCTACTATAAAGGTATTTTCATGGCTTGTCGCTGTATCACGGATTTTATCGATTGCTTCAACAACCGTATTAAGAGCCGTATCAAAGCCGATTGTATAGTCAGTACCCGCAATGTCATTATCGATTGTACCCGGAATCCCTACACAAGGAAACCCTTTTTCCGTCAATTGCATAGCCCCGCGGTATGAACCATCGCCTCCAATGACAACGAGTCCTTCAATACCTTGTTCTCTCATATTTTCGATTGCTTTTAGCTGATATTTCTCTTCTTTAAATTCCGGAAAACGGGCTGAGTACAGTTTCGTTCCGCCACGTTGGATAATACCTCCCACTGCTCCTAAATCCAGCTGTTCAAAGTTCCCTTTATATAATCCTTCAAAGCCGTGATAGACACCTACTACGTCCACACCGTGAAAGTGTGCCTTCCGGACAACAGCACGAATGGCGGCATTCATGCCCGGTGCATCCCCACCACTTGTCAAAACGGCAATTTTTTTCATCTCTTGTTTCCTCCTATCAGAAAGATTTGCTAGTAAAACATTAACATGGATAAGCAATCTATGTAAGTAGCAGTCGCCACAATGTACGTACCTTTTACATAATACATAAAAAGGTATATGGATGACTGGACAGCCATATGTACTGCAGCTGCTCAGTTTTATGTATGAGTATTTTAACAGACATTTTAAAGCCCCGGAACACCCAGGCCTAATTATTTTAGAAAAACACGACTCGCGCAATAGGCGCGAGTCGATGTCTTTTATGATGACTGGAAAAGCAGAATTTTTTGCCTGCTAAAAAGAATAAAGGATGCGTATACACACCCTTTCCTCCTTATTACTTTTTCCAAATCAATCTAATTTATACAGGAATTTAATGATGCTTCTCTATTTCTTCGTATTCGCCAATCTGCTTAAACTTCTCATATCTTGCTTCCACAAGCTGCTCTGGTGACAGCTTACTCAGTTCAGCCAGCGTATCAGCGATGCATTCCTGCATAGTAAGCGCCTGTTTGGAAATATTGCGGTGCGCACCACCTGCAACTTCCGGAATGATTCCGTCAATGATCCCCATTTCCTTTAAGTCCATTGCAGTAATTTTCATGGCTTCGGCTGCCTGCTTAGCTAAAGCAGCATCCTTCCATAAAATAGAAGCTGCCCCTTCCGGCGAAATAACCGAATAAGTGGAGTTTTCGAGCATGAGAATTTTATTGGCGACTCCCAGCGCGAGAGCACCCCCGCTTCCCCCTTCACCAATGACAATGCTTATGACCGGTACACGCAGCCCCGCCATTTCAAAAAGGTTTCTAGCAATCGCTTCGCTCTGTCCACGCTCTTCTGCAGCCTTGCCCGGGTATGCCCCTTTTGTATCTATAAAGCATATAATCGGGCGTTGAAACTTCTCCGCCTGCTTCATTAAACGAAGTGCTTTTCTGTACCCTTCTGGATGCGGCATTCCGAAATTCCGGCGAATATTTTCCTTCGTCGTCTTCCCTCGCTGATGGCCAATAATGGTAATGGGCTGGCCGTTAAATGAGGCAATCCCCCCTACAATGGCAGCATCATCCCCATAGACACGATCGCCGTGCAATTCAATAAAATGCTCGAACAGTAAGTCAATGTAGTCTAATGTGGTCGGGCGTTCCGGATGTCTTGCTACCTGCACCCGGTCCCATGGCTCCATATTGCTGTATACGCTTTGCTCCAGCTGGTATAAACGTTCTTCCAGCTTGCCGATTTCTCCGTTCATATCCACATCTGCCGTTTCGGCAATCTGCTTTAGCTCTTCAATTTTTTCCCGCAGCTTGATAACGGGTTCTTCAAATGCCAGCGTTTTAGACATGGGAAACATCCCCCTTCATATGTAGCTTCACAAGCATTGCGACTTTTTCCCGCATCTCATGACGGTGGAAAATAGCATCAAGCTGTCCATGTTCAAGCAGGAATTCAGCAGTCTGAAAATCCTCAGGAAGCTTTTCCCGTACCGTTTGCTCAATGACCCGGCGACCGGCAAAGCCGATCAGTGCCTGAGGTTCTGCAATATTAAAGTCCCCAATAGAGGCAAAGCTGGCTGATACCCCACCTGTCGTTGGATGTGTCAGTATTGAAATATATAACAGTCCATGTTCACTATGCCGTTTTAATGCTACACTCGTTTTTGCCATTTGCATGAGTGATAAGACACCTTCCTGCATCCGTGCACCGCCGCTTGCCGTAAAGATGATGAATGGCACGCGTTCCTCTGTTGCCCGTTCAATAGCGCGTGTAATTTTCTCCCCTACTACAGATCCCATCGATCCCATGCGGAAATGCGAATCCATTACAGCGACAATGACATCGTGACCCTGTAATTTGCCTTTCCCTGTAAGAACCGCCTCATTAAGTCCTGTTTTTTTCATATCCAATTGTACTTTGTCAACATATGCCGGGAAATGAAGCGGATTTGTTGTTTGAAGGTGGTCATCAAAGCTTTCAAATGTTCCTTCATCTAAAAAAACAGCGATTCGTTCACTTGCTGTCATTTTTAAATGATGCTGACAGCTTGGGCAAACCTTCTGATTTTGTTGAATTTCTTTTGTTAAATGAATTTTACGGCATTCAGGGCATTTCATCATTAAGCCTTCAGGAAATACCTTCTCCTCCCCTGGCTGAATGACGGCTGACCGTTTTTTTGTTTTAGAAAATAAACCACGAATTGCCATACATCTTCCCCCTTTATATCTGGTCTATCCATTCGTTGTAAGCTTCTATTGCTTCCTCTGTATAGCCCATTTGCATTGATTTTATCAAGATTTGCAGTGTTTGTTTTTCTGACACTGTCACCTGATCTTTCAGTGATGTCATACTATATGCATGGAGCTGAAGCCATATTTTAAGGCTTAACCGGTTCCCGGCGGCTATGACACATTCGCGTAAAATAGCATCTCTTTTTACTTCGTGATGCAGTTCGATTTGTGCAAATAGACTATCCCAAATAGGCAGGTTTCTTAATTCTTTTTCTGCACATATGATGCGTATTGCTTCTTTCTCATGCATTTCCCTTATCGCATGTACATCCTGCCGGGACTTTTCCTCCCGCAGGATAAAAGAAGATAAAATTTCAACAAGTTGGTGCCCTCCAACATCTGCTAAAAAAGTGCCGCCCCCATGTTTGGATTCAATCAGTCCAAGCAGCTCTAAACTTCTAAGCGCTTCCCGCACAGACGATCTCGAAGCATTTAGCCTTTCACATAGCACACGTTCAGATGGCAGTTTATCCCCCGGTTGAATTCGCTGCGTCACAATCAGCTCCCTTAGCTGCTTGACCACCTGCAAAAACATTTTTTTCGCCGGCTTTTGCTCCAATGTCATCACCTCACTATCATCCGCTAAAAAGTGGTCTGACCAGTTCACTATTTTCAGCATACAAAAACTTTTCTGGAATGTAAAGAAAAAATCGCACAGTCACCTGTACGATTTTTCCATTAAAATGATGAAAGCTTAATATCCATCTGTTTAACCTTTAGTTGCGGTTTATTAAATCGGTATTCAAGGATGCCTTCCACAAAAACAAATACATCCTCTTTGAGCTTGTCCATTACGTGATGATACTCCTTGGGAAAAAGTGTTAATGATAGTAAACCAAATTCATCCTCCAATTGTGCAAACGCCATCAGCTCTCCCTTTTTCGTACGCAGCTGTCGCACCTCCGTAATCATGCCAATACATTTTACATAACTGTTCGGCTTCATCGTACGCATAGTCTGCACTGTAGCGTTTACTTGGGGAGCTTGTTGACGAAGCTTTGTCACGGGATGCTCGGATAAATAAAAGCCCAGTACTTCCTTTTCAAATTGAAGCTTATTCTTTTCGGGCATTGGTTCGACCTGTACGTGTTTTGGTTTTCCAAATACCAGGAAGGAATCGGAAAATAAATTCTCCCCTTCATTTGGCCGAACAAGCTCGGCCTGTTTGGCAGCAGCTTCTATCGTAGCCAGCAGCACAGCCCGGTCGCGTCCCAATTCATCCAGTGCGCCCGCCTTGATCAACGGCTCTATTGCCTTGCGATTAAACGTAGCAGCGCTCAATGAAACAGCTAAATCAAATAAATCCTCAAAAGGCTGCTGACGTTCATTCCGTACAGCAAGCAGGCTTTGAAGAAATGGCTGCGGCACCCCTTTAATAGCTGACAGGCTAAAACGGATACGGCCATTTTCTACTTTAAAATGCCGTACCGATTTGTGAATGGACGGTGGTAATACCTCTATCCCTCTCTGCTTTGCTTCAAGTAAAATTTGCGCGAGCTTATCTTGGTTTCCTGTAGCATTTGTCAGCAGGGCTGCATAAAAATTCACCGGATAATTTGCCTTTAGGTAGGCAAGCTGATAGGAAATAATACTATAGGCAACCGCATGGCTTTTAGGGAAGCCGTAATCTGCAAAACGGACAATCAAGGCATAGATGTTTTCTGCAGTTTTGGCATCATGTCCCTGGCGTAAAGCCCCTTCTACAAAGTGGGCACGCTGCTGCTCCAAAATCTCCCGTTTTTTCTTGCTGACTGCCCGTCTTAGTAAATCTGCCTCGCCTATCGTAAATCCGGCAAACAGATGGGCAATACGCATAATTTGCTCCTGATAGACAATAACGCCGTATGTTTCACGTAAGATCGGCTCAAGAATCGGATGAGGCATCTCTACCGGTTCATGCCCGTGTTTACGTCTTGCATAAACAGGAATAAAATCCATCGGACCAGGGCGATATAAGGCATTGACGGCGACAATATCTAAAAAATGTGTCGGCTTGATGTCCCGCAGTGCGCCCCTCATTCCTTCCGACTCCAACTGGAAGATCCCCGATGTATCCCCAACGGCAAGCAAGCGGAACGTTTTCTCATCATCCATCGGCAAATGGTTCAAGTCAATTGCAACACCATGCGTGTAGGAGATAGATCGGCAAATCTGTTCAAGAATCGTCAAATTGCGCAGGCCTAAAAAGTCCATCTTTAAAAGGCCGCTCTTTTCCACTTCCTGCATCGGCCACTGTGTCAAATAAACACCTTCATGTCCTTCTTCAATCGGGATTACGTCAACAAGCGGGACAGGGCTCAACACAACGCCGGCTGCATGGGTAGAAGCATTTCTCGGCAGTCCTTCCAGTGCCCTGGCAGTAGTAAACCACCGCATTCTAATTTCCTGCTGACCTATCCAATCACGGAGAGGCTGTGAATCTTCATATGCCTGACTAAGCGTTATCCCGTAACGATTAGGAATCAGCTTTGAAATCATTTCCAGTGTCTCATTGTCAAAATTAAACATGCGCGCTACATCACGTGCGACAGCCTTTGCCGATAAAGTACCAAATGTGATAATTTGTGCGACATACTGCTTACCGTATTTCCGTGCTACATAATCAATTACTTCCTGGCGCCTTGTATCAACAAAATCAATATCAATATCCGGCAGTGACACACGCTCGGGGTTTAAAAAGCGTTCAAACAACAGATCGTATTGCAATGGATTGACTTGTGTAATTTGAAGGGCATACGCCACAAGCGAACTAGCCGATGAGCCACGCCCCGGTCCTGTGAGAATGTGCGACTCTCTTGCAAACCGCATGAAATCCTCAACAATCAAAAAGTAATCTGCATATCCCATTGTATAAATGATTTGCAATTCATATTGCAGGCGTTCTATATAAGGAGACGGCAGCTCGGCCGATTGCAGGCGCGCCTTTAAACCCGAAAATGCGTGCTCATGCAGTACTTCCTCAGCTGTTTTTCCTTCCTCTACATGGAATTTCGGCATAAAGGTCTGTCCAAAAGTCAGGTCTACCCGGCACCCTAACAGCAGGTCCCTTGTATTACTCATCCATTCTTCCCGGTCAGCAAAAAGATTGGCAAATTCTTCGGCTGTCGGCACAAATTGATGCTTCGTTCTGTTTCCTTGCAATGATTCACCCAGCTTTACTCCTGTTTCAATGGCACGGGCTACTTCATATGCGAAATGGTCCTCGGGACGTAAAAAGGTACTTTCATGCAGAATCACTATTTTACAGTTGATTTTCTCCGCTGCCATCACAGCGGCCCGCTCTTCTGGAGAAGGTCCGCCTTTTCGGGCTATTCCTATATATAAATTAGATTGAAACAGCTGTTTTAGTTCCGTTAAAAAACTATCCGCTTCAGAGTGCAGCCAGCTGCTATCATCCATGACCGGAATGACTCCCGCGCAGCCATTTGCATACGCCGCGAGCCAGCGCCAAGGCAGCAGTTCATCCGGGCGGATTGCTACTGAGCTGCTGATTTTCAATAAGCTCTTATAACCTGTATTGTTTTTTGCATAGAGAACAAGCGGAAGCACCATTTCTTCTGTAAATTGAACACGTACTGACAGCCCAATGACTGCATGAATCCCCGCCTCTTTTGTTGCATGCCAAAAAGGCAAAAGCCCGTACAATTTGGAATTTACGATTGCACAAGCTTCTGCCTTTTGCTGTTGTAAAAAAGG
>DEQA01000026.1:3773-25848 GCA_002359075.1 Planococcaceae bacterium UBA3378 | reverse complement strand
CCACCATTTCGTCCCTCCTTGTATTGTTATTGATGGGTACGGCAAATTTCTGTTAAGTCTGCAATGACCTGTTCTGCCTGTTGCCATGTTGTGACAGAAGCACCTGAAGCTAATGGATGGCCGCCGCCATTATATTTTTTCGCCAATTGATTAATAATCGGCCCTTTCGAACGAAGGCGTACGCGGATCGATGTTTCCTCCTCGATAAAGAAAACCCATGCACAAATGCCTTTAACATTCCCCAGTGAACCAACGAGCAATGAAGTTTCTGAAGGCGTAACATCAAATTCCTTTAACACATCTTTTGTTACCTTTATATAAGCTGCTCCATACTCATCCATAACGAAATGCTGATAAATATATCCTTGTAAATTCAGCAATTTGCGGTCCATTTCATACATGCCGTCATAAACAGCATTCCGGTCAAAATTATACTGGATAAGATGACCCGCTGTTTCAAATGTTTTAAGCGTGGCACTCGGGAACAAGAAACGTCCTGTATCTCCTACGATACCCGCAAATAACAGACGGGCGGCCTCATCTGAAAGTGTCCAGCCTTTATAATCTTTACCCTCTTCAAATAAGTCGTAAATCATTTCGGAGCAGGAGCTTGCCGTTGTATCGACCCATAACAGATCTCCATATTGATCATCATTCGGATGGTGATCGATCTTAATTAGAAAATCACCTTTTGTATAGCGCCCATCATCGATACGTTCTGTATTTGCTGTATCTGTTACGATAACAAGTGCATGATGAAATGCCTCATCGGCAATGCGCTCAGGTGTCCGCAAAAAGGTTAGGGACTCATCATGTTCGCCGACTGTATGGACCGTTTTCTCCGGATAATTATGTTTGATCACTTCTGCCAGTCCAAACTGGGAACCATATGCATCCGGATCGGGTCGTACATGACGATGAATAATGATGTGATCATATTTCTCAATTGTGTCAATGATTTGTCGTTTCAAGACGATTCCTCCTACTACGCAGTGAATTCCATTCGCAATTTTTTTCCAAAATCGTTACAATAATAACAGCTTTGCTTTTAACTGGAGGTTCACTATGAATATGTTGAATTTTTTATTTGTTGCAGGTATTATCTTATCTTTCGTTGCTTACTTCTATTATAAAACGAAACAGTTCCGTTCAACACTACCTATCCGAAAAAAATGGTATACAGCAAAGGCTGGTACCGTCCTAGGTATTTTTATGGTTTTCTTCGGTTTGAATGTGACGATTATCTACCCAACTTTCGTAGGCTATGCTGTTGCTGTTGTCTTTGTTATTATAGGCGCAGGAATGGCAGTCAATAACTATAAGCGTGCACGCCATGAAGGGCAATATGTTGAAGAGGAATATAGACTGAACCAGTAACTTTAAAAGAAGAGGGGGCAATTTGCCGCCTCTTTTTTGATGCAGATAAAAAACAATGCTTTTCAAATTCACTGGATAAGCGGGCTTATCTGCATAGCTCTGTTCCTTTAACGCTCTAACAGCTGGAACATCATCATCGCTTTTCCTACAAGGATTGTACCATTAAACACTTCAAAATCCATTTTCACGAATTTACGGCTCATATCTAAAATTCGAGGCTTTACTGTCAATACACTTTCCATTTGAACTGGTTTAATAAAGTAAATGGTCATGTTTTCTGCCACTGCATCTCCGCGTTTTCGACGCTTTAATGCAAATGCCCCCACCTCAGAAAGCAGTGTTGTAAAAGCTCCGTATGAAAGAGCCCCGAATTGATTCGTCATTTGCGGCGTTACTGTAAATTCCACCATTACATCCTCATCACCAATGACTTTCATTTCATTTTTCACTAAATCATCAATCGTCTCGCCATGCTGGGGCTGACGTTGTGCTGTTTGGATCGCCTTTAACACATCCTGCCGGCTGATGACCCCCTGTAAAATACCATCATCATTCACTACCGGAATAAGATCGATTCCTTCCCAAATCATCCGGTGGCCGGCAGAAGCAACACTTGTTTTCATTGAAGCGGCAATTGGATTTTTTGTCATGACCTTCTCAATCGCTTCGTCATCTTCTCTTCCGATAACATCTTTTGTTGTAACCATCCCGACCAGTTTGTTTTGGGCCGTTACTACCGGAAAGGCTCCATGAGTCGTTGATGCATTCTTCTTACGGAAATGCATAATTGTCTGGTCACTGCGCAGCACTGCCGTATTTTCAAGAGGAATATAAATATCCTCGATCAGTAATATATCCTTTTTAATCAATTGGTCATAAATGGCACGATTGATCATAGTAGCTACCGAAAACGTATCATAGCTTGTAGATATAATCGGCAATTCCAGCTTATCAGCCAGGCGCTTGTTTTCATCAGTCGTATCAAAGCCTCCTGTAATAAGTACCGCGGCTCCCGCTGTCAAAGCATGTTCATGTGCCTGCGTACGGTTACCGACAATTAATAAACTTCCCGCATTTGTATAACGCATCATATCTTCAAGCTTCATAGCGCCAATAACAAATTTCGTCAATGTTTTATGTAGGCCGTCTTTCCCACCAAGCACTTGGCCGTCTATGATATTGACAATTTCCGCAAACGTCAGCCGTTCGATATTTTCCTTCTTTTTCTTTTCGATACGAATCGTTCCAACACGCTCAATCGAACTGACGAGCCTGCGATTCTCTGCTTCCTTGATCGCCCGGTAAGCCGTTCCCTCACTCACTTGCATTTCCTTTGCAATTTGGCGTACCGAAATCTTATCTCCTACCGGTAACGATTCAATATATTGCAAAATCTTTTCATGTTTTGTAGACACAATATCACCTATTCCTCATCATTCATTCCTGCCATTAGTGTACCATATTTCTACATTTCTTTACGAAAATTTAAGGTTGACCGCGCAATTTCTTTCTCTTCATTTCTTTATTCTATCCTATACGTCATTAAAAATAAAAAAGCGCAGGAAAAGCCTGTATGCAGCCTTTCCTGCGCTTATACGCACGATGGGATGGTCTATTTAAATGTAACCAATTCGCCCGCCTGCAGAATCTGGACATCTGCCCCTTCTACCAGGTCGGCAAATTTCTGCGGATCTACCTGGATTGGCGGGAATGTATTGTAATGAACAGGCACGACAATTTTCGGCTTGATCAATGACACGGCATATGCCGCATCTTCCGGCCCCATCGTGAAATTATCACCGATTGGAATGAATAAAACATCAACAGGGTGGCGTTCACCGATCAGTTTCATATCAGAAAACAGCGCCGTATCACCAGCATGATAGATGGTCTTGCCTTCTGCTGTAAAGAGAATTCCAGCCGGCATACCTGTATAAATAATCTCATTATCAGGAGTTGTATAAGAGGAACCGTGGAATGCCTGTGTGAACTTTACCTTTCCGAAATCGAACTGGCGCGCTCCACCAATATGCATTGGGTGGGTATTCAGGCCCTGCCAGCCAAGATACACCGCTAATTCATTTGGCGCAACTACAAGTGCATCACTTGCCTTGGCAATCTCTACGGTGTCACCCACATGGTCATTGTGGCCGTGCGTCAATAAAATGACATCCGGTTTTTGATCCTCTACTTTTAAATCTGTTAATTCATTTCCATTGATGAATGGGTCAATTAATATCGTTTTTCCTTCTGTTTTAATTTTTACAACAGAATGACCATGATACGAAATTTCCATCAAAACCCTCCTTCAAACTATTTCTCACTTACTTTACTTCGACAATAATGCAGAAAACCCTTTTTTCTGCTATGATTTTAATGCCATATATCAATCATTACAAGGAGGCTTTATGTTGATGAAACTACAACAATTACAAGATTTTTTAAAAGAAAAACAGATAGATGCCGCCCTTATTACGACGCCTGATAATGTATTTTACTTTTCAGGCTTCTTGAGCGACCCACACGAAAGATTGCTTGGCGTCATGGTATTCCAAGATGCAGAGCCGTTTTTAATTTGCCCGCAAATGGAAGTGCCGGATGCTGTAGCTGCCGGCTGGTCATTTGAAACAATTGGACATTTGGATACGGAAAATGCTTGGGACAAAGTGGCACAGGCTGCAGCAAAACGCGGTGTCACAATCCGCTCTTTCGCAATAGAAAAAACACATTTAACAGTAGAACGCCTAGAAGAGCTGATCGCTCATTATCCGGATGCGCGATTTGAGCGTCTGGATGACCAAATTAATGCTATGCGCGTTATTAAATCCGATGAGGAATTGGAAAAAATGCGCAAGGCAGCAGAACTTGCCGATTACGCTGTTCAAGTCGGATGTGATGCACTTGCAGAGGGTAAAACAGAAATGGAAGTATTAAATGAGATTGAATCCGCTGTAAAGGCAAAGGGCTGCTCAATGAGCTTCGATACAATGGTGCTGGCAGGAGAAAAATCTGCTTCCCCGCATGGTGTACCCGGCAACCGTAAAATCAATCGAGGCGATATGGTATTATTCGACCTTGGCGTTATTTACGAAGGATATTGCTCAGACATTACACGAACAGTAGCATTTGGCGAGGTAAACGATGCGCAGCGCGACATTTATCAGGCTGTATTAAAAGCGAATGAAGATGCGATCGCAGCCGTCAAACCAGGGGTGCGTGCGATGGATTTAGATAAAATAGCACGTGATGCTATTGCTGATGCGGGTTACGGGGAATACTTCCCGCACCGTTTAGGGCACGGGCTTGGTATTTCTGTCCATGAATTCCCTTCTATTACAGGAGTAAATGAATTGCTCATGGAAGAAGGTATGGTCTTTACTATTGAACCAGGCATTTACAAAGCTGACGTGACAGGGGTACGGATTGAAGATGATGTGGTTGTGACAAAAGACGGCGTCGAAGTGTTAACAAAATTCCCGAAAGAATTAATGATTATTAATCGATAAGAAAATATAGCTGCGTAGACACCACAAACCACTGTTTATTAGGCTTGCTAGTCATAGGCGATCGAAAAACAGCTTTGATCAGCTGGTATGAAACGAAAATGGTCAAGCACCTCGTACGATATTCTATACTTTATTAACAATAAAAACGAGTGGAGCAATTACGTCTCCACTCGTTTTTTATCTAACTATTTTACTGCTATCCACGCTCTTCCGTTTTCTAATTGGACGGCAACATCATGATTAAAAAATGAAGATAATGTTTTCCCGTTCAGCAGTACATCCCTTTCACCTTGTGCAAATACCCGCCCATCTTGCATAAGCAGCGTATGCGTAAAGCAAGGCAAAATTTCTTCAACATGATGGGTAACATAGAGAAGCGTCACATTACCGGATTCCGCTAAATCACGAATCGTATGAAGCAAATGCTCCCTTTCGATTAAATCCAACCCGGTACAAGGCTCGTCTAAAATAAGCAGCTTAGGCTGTGCCATCATGGCGCGAGCTATTTGCACCCGTTGCCGTTCTCCCTGCGATAAATATTCAAACGGCCTGTTTGCAAGGTGCGCAATACCGAAATGTTCCATTAAGTGGACACCTTCTGCAATTTCTGCTTCAGCGACTGATTCAAATAAACGGATAGCCCCGTATTTCCCGCTAAGTACAATCTCTATAGCCGGATCGCGGCGGTCGAATTCCTCAACCATCGCAGCACTTACCCACCCGATAGACTTGCGGATTTCCCGGATATCGGCTTTCCCAAAAGTTTCACCAAGCACTTGCACAGAGCCTTCATTCGGCCAAAGATAGCCATTGATCACCTTCAGCAGTGTCGTTTTGCCGCTGCCATTTAGTCCAAGGATAGCCCAATGCTCTCCGTCCCGTACCTCCCAGGAAACATCTTGCAAAATGGTTTTTCCATTTCGATAGAGAAGAAGGTTTTCCATTCGAATCATGACGATAATCCAGCCAAACGATTAATTACATCGATAGCCGGTGTGTAAGTTACTCCTTGTGCATCTGCTACTGCCTCGTATACAAGTTCTCCGTCTACCGTATTTACACCAAGCTGCAGTGCCGGATTTTGTGTACAAGCACGAATAAAGCCTTTATTGGCAATTTCAAGCGCATACGGCACCGTATTATTCGTTAACGCAATTGTAGATGTGCGGGGAACAGCCCCCGGCATATTTGCTACCGCGTAATGGACAACACCATGCTTCACATACACAGGGTCATCATGCGTTGTGACACGGTCGCTCGTTTCAAAAATCCCGCCTTGATCGATGGCGATATCTACAACGACCGATCCCGGCTGCATAGATTGAATCATTTCTTCCGTTACAAGCTTTGGTGCCTTTGCCCCTGGAATCAACACAGCCCCAATGACAAGGTCAGCTGTGCGGACACTCTCTGCAATATTGAACGGATTTGACATCAATGTTTGTACATCATTGCCGAACAGATCATCTAATTGGCGCAGGCGCTCTGCACTTAAGTCGATAATTGTTACGTCTGCTCCCATACCTACCGCAATTTTTGCGGCATTTGTTCCGGCAATGCCTCCTCCAATAATCGTCACTTTTGCGCGTGGCACGCCGGAAACGCCGCCGAGTAGAATCCCTTTTCCACCGCCTAGCTTTTCTAAATATTGGGCACCGATTTGTGTAGCCATTTTCCCTGCCACTTCACTCATCGGTGTAAGTAACGGCAATGAACGGTTGGCCAGCTGAACTGTTTCATAGGCAATTCCAATGACCTTTTTGTCAAGCAGTGCCTTCGTCAGCTCCGGTTCCGGTGCCAGGTGCAAATAAGTGAATAAGATCAACCCTTCATAAAAATAAGCAAACTCACTTTCTAACGGTTCCTTTACTTTCATAACCATCTCGGCATCCCAAGCTTCAGCCGCCGTGTTGACAATTGTTGCTCCGGCACGTTTATAATCTTCATCTGTAAAGGAAGAACCTGCCCCTGCTCCTGCTTCAATGATTACTTCATGTCCTACACCCGTAAGCGTCATAACTCCGGCCGGTGTCATCGCCACACGGTATTCATTGTTTTTAATTTCCTTTGGAATTCCAATTTTCATCCATTAGCCCTCCCTGATAAACGACAGTTAAAATAACACATCCATTGTAACATTTTATTCACATTTAGTAAGCGGATAA
This sequence comes from Planococcaceae bacterium UBA3378, assembly GCA_002359075.1. GTDB lineage: Bacteria > Bacillota > Bacilli > Bacillales_A > Planococcaceae > Lysinibacillus_B. The sequence continues at coordinate 18,800 of DEQA01000026.1, read as the reverse complement.
TTCAGAAATTTGAAAAACAATTTCTTTTTTTAACTTGTTTTAATACTTTCTTATTAAGGAATATTCAAGTAAAAGCAAAATAAATTCACATAAACTACAGAATCCATGTGAACAAGTTGCCATTTTTTACTTATTGGCTATTTTATTTTTATTGCTTTTGATATAATAAATTTATATAGATAAAGGAGGAAATGGAAAATGGCAAACCATTATAAAAGCGTTGTAGTTGCTGTAGACGGCTCTAAAGAGGCAGAATATGCATTTCGTAAATCAATCGATGTAGCAAAGCGTAACACCGGGTGCACATTAAACTTGGTAAATGTAATCGACACTCGCTCATTTGCTGCGATCGAAGCATACGACCGTTCCATCGCTGAACGTGCTCAACAGCATGCTGAAGAATTACTAAATGGATATAAAGCGCAAGCTGAAGCTGAAGGTGTTGAAAACGTAAAAGTAATTATCGAATACGGTTCACCGAAAAACATTATTACAAAAGAATTATCAAACCTTGTAGATGCTGATCTTATCATCTGCGGAGCTACTGGTCTTAATGCTGTAGAACGTTTCCTAATCGGCTCCGTATCGGAAGCAATTGTACGCTCCGCTAAATGTGACGTACTTGTCATCCGTACTCCCGAGTGATTTTTGTTTTTCACTAAACTAAAAACGCTTGACAAAAAGAGCTTTCTTTTCGAAAGCTCTTTCTTGGTTTCTATAAAAATCTTTTTAGTATCCCCGTTACTTTACTGCAGCTCGACGCAGCGGTAATAACCAGTTGGAGAATGCCGTCGTAGCATTCAACTACCCCTCTTTAAGGGTTAGTCGTCCGCTTATCTATTTTTCTTCCACATCTGTACTTTTTCGAAGAACATCGCTAATGCTTCTTTATTGCTCATATTCGGCACTTTAGCAAGCAGGACTTCCCGAGGTGCCTTTAGCTCTTCACTTTGCTTTTGCAAAATAAGAATGCTCTTCTCATGGGCACGTGAAGTGAACATCCCCTCCGGCAGCTGAATCACCGCTTGAATCCATGCATGCTTTTTAATAAATTGATGCAAATCCTTCGCCTGCTCTGATTCAAATAACGTAGCAGGAATCAGGAAGAACAAATAGCCGCCTTCTTTTGTATGACGTAAAGATTGCTCGATAAATAGATGATGTGAAAAGCTCATTCCTTCTGCTGCACATAATTCATAATCAAGGGCTACGTCTTCATTCGGGTAGTAGCCGACCGGTAAATCACATACAATAGCATCCACAGGATCTACCAGCAGCGCTTCTAACGAATCCTGACGATACAAGGAAATGGGCTGCTCAATTAATTCAGCTGTTGCTGCTGCCAAGCGGATGAGCAGGTCATCTACTTCAACACCTGTTGCCGTTACTTTTCCATCGAGCGCATTCATCACTGTAAACATCAAGTTTCCTGTACCAAGTGCCAGGTCCGCTACAGATATCGTTCCTTTTTTTAGTTTTTCCTCATAAAACTGTTCTACAAAATAACTTACAAGCAGCCCTAATGTATCAGGTGTCATTTGATGATTAGGCTGAGTATTCTTTCGCATTCCTTTTAATATGGCGATTTGAATCGCCTTGCGCATATCTTCTTTCGTTGCACCTTCTACATGCCATGTAAATTTCCCGTCAAGTGTCCCCTCCAGCGTTGCTAGTAATCCGTCCAGATAGGTCATCTCCTGCTGTTCGAATTTCTCCGCCTGCTCGTTCACAATCGCAAAAATCTGTTCAAACTTTTCCATCCATAACTTCCTTTCTTAAAAACATATTCAATCCAAGAGAACTGAAAGTGCCGTATCATTTCAAAAGACAAAAAAATAATTTTTTCGCAAATGAAAGAACCCACCCTTTCGAGTGAGTCCTCTTCTTCCTTTTACACTTTACTACAAAAGTATAAAAAAGAATATTATTTAATCAGCGCTTTTACAGCTTCTATTGCTGCGTCATAGTTTGGATGATTCGTTGCTTCTGGCACATACTCAACGTATGTTACCTTACCATCTGAATCTACTACGAATACCGAACGAGTTAATAGGCGTAGTTCTTGAATAAGGACTCCGTATGCCTCACCGAAAGATCCGTCCCGGTGGTCAGAGACAGTAACAACATTGTCGATACCAGCAGCTCCGCACCAGCGTTTTTGAGCAAATGGTAAATCCATCGATACTGTATAAACGATTACTTGATCGCCAAACTCAGCGGCGGCTTCGTTGAACTTTCTCGTTTGTGCATCACACACTCCAGTATCCAAAGAAGGGACAACACTGAACAAACGGATTTTCCCCTCTGCATCCTTTAACGTCACTTCCGATAAATCATTTGCCAGCACTTTAAAATCGGGTGCTGTGTCTCCTACTTTTACTTCACTGCCGATTAATGTGACCGGACTTTCTTTGAATGTAGTTTGAACCAATGAAAACGCCTCCTTACTATATGTATTTCATCTTACTAGATTTAACAGAAAAATTGCAACTTCCAGCACTTCATATAAAAGGGAAGGGGCTACCCGGAAAGCAAATACTTCCCGAATAGCCCTGGATAAATATCCACTTAAGAAGCATGATACTGAATACATGCCGCCATCCCTGTGGCGAAGAGAATGCTTTAAACCGTAGTTTCAGCTATTCCCTTCATCGTCAAATTGAAGGTGTCGTTACTGTATCATTATCCGATATTTCGTGTGTTAAAACCTTTTTCTTTGAAAAAACCTCTTCATGCACAACAGTCGTATCCGCTACAAAGTCCTGGATTGCCTTATGTTTTGGTGTAAATACAACAATCAAGTAAGGCAATTTTAAAAATGTATTACTGATAAATCTGCCAACTCCCTCTCTAAAAAGAACAGACATCCAATCCATTGGCTCGCCATTATCTTTTTTGACACGAAGGCCGAAAATCATTTTGCCGATCGTTTGGCTCCATAATTTTGTCAGTAAAATAAAGTATGCATAATAGACAACCGCAGAAAGGATAACAATTGGCCGATACCATATAGAATCATCGAAACTCCAATTCATAAGATGGAAAATCGGATTAATGACAATACCGACAATAGCTAATATAACAAGGGAATCAATTAAAAATGCCCAAAAACGGATCCAAAAGCCCGCTGCTTTCTCTTCATATACTTCGATTTCTTTTACAATTCTTTCTTTAGGAATGACCGTAGTTTCATCATTTTCAAACATACACTATCACTCCTTCCTTAATAGTCCCCATATAGATACATCATACGTGGTGAATTGCTAGTGGATAAAATTTTCTGCATCAGCTGCTCTTCTTCCGATGGGCCAAAGAATGCGCTTACCTTCATACCAAGCAAACTGCCAATACTGCTATTTGCCGATGAATATTCAAATAGCTCCGCTTCCTCCAAATCAAAGTCTGAGCGCAATGCAGCTACAGTATCCTCCACATCGCCGATCTCATCGACAAGGCCTGCACGCTTCGCCTGTGTACCGCCTAAAATACGGCCATCTGCCACTTTTTTCACTTCTGCTTCCGTCATGCCGCGGCCCTGCTCTACTACATCGACAAATTCTTCATAAGATTCATTAATGATTTCTTGAAGCATCGCCTTTTCTTCTTCTGTTGAAGCGCGGGATCCGCCAAACATATCCTTATGAGGACCCGACTTAATTGTTTCAAATTCAATGCCGATTTTCTCAGCAAGCTTTTCATAGTTAAATGCCTGCATAATGACACCGATTGATCCGGTAATGGTCTCTTTTTGCGCGAATATTTTATCCGCAGGTGCTGAAATGTAATAGCCGCCCGAGGCAGCATATGTACCCATCGATACATAAATCGGTATGTTTCTTTCTTCTTTTAGCTGGACGAGTTTTTCATGGATTTCTGCTGATTCTAATACGCCTCCTCCTGGAGAGTCAACGTGTAAAACAACACCTTTTACTGTTTCGTCATTCATAATTGACTCCAACTGACTTAAAAATCCTTGATGGTCATATTCTACCTTTTCCCAAAATGAGCTGGAGCCCGTATCTAAAATTGTCCCTTTTACGGATAATAATGCAATACGGCTGTCAAAATCGCCTGCTTCAAGCGGCAGCTCATAGACGGTAGTATCTGTTTCACCAAATGCATTTTCAAAGCTTGAGAAAAAATCCGCTTTAAATAAAGCGATAATGGAATTCAAGCCTAAAGAAAATACAAGTAAGACTGCTGCTGCAATTAGTGCAATCCATCTTTTTGTGTTCATTCAATCGCCTCCCTACTATAGTGTATACGAATAACCACCTGAAATGTTTCGGAAATCTAAAAAATGATATTTATGTAAGTTAATCATGCATACATAACTTTTGGGCTGCAATAACTAACGCTTTGAATGCAGGCCATACCTTTATATACTAATGTGTCCTACTTTCTCTCCCGCAGGCAGCAAAAAGCCGCATTAAGGATCTCCTTGAATGCGGCGATAAAACAAGATGGATTAGCTATGCTGTTTGCTATATTCAGCGTTACGTAATTCCACCCGGCGGATTTTTCCGGATACTGTTTTCGGCAATTCATCTAAAAATTCAATTTGACGCGGATATTTATACGGTGCTGTCAGTTCTTTTACATGATCTTGCAGCTCTTTGACAAGTGTCGGACTATCTTTTAAAGTCTGATCGCGCAGAACAACAAACGCTTTCACAATACTTCCGCGAATTTCATCGGGACTCGCAACGACAGCACATTCCTGTACAGCCGGATGCTTTACTAATGCATCCTCCACCTCAAATGGGCCAATTGTATAGCCAGAGGAAATAATAATGTCATCTCCCCGTCCTTCAAACCAGAAGTATCCTTCTTCATCCTTCCGTGCACGATCTCCTGTAATATACCAGTCACCACGGAATTGCATACTTGTACGCTCCGGATCCTTTAAGTAGCCGCGGAATAAAGCAGGAGATGATTTATGAACAGCAATATCTCCGACTTCCCCTGCAGGCAATACATTTCCATCATCATCAATAATATCTACAATATTCCCCGGAGTCGGCTGCCCCATCGATCCTGGTCGGGGTTCCATTCCCATTAAGGTACCGACAAGCAGTGTATTTTCTGTTTGTCCATACCCGTCACGCACCTGGATATTAAACTCACGCTTAAATGTTTCAATGACTCCACGGTTTAACGGCTCTCCGGCAGATACAGCACTGCGCAGGGCTGATAAATCATAGCTGCTCAAGTTATCGGCTTTTGCCATTAAGCGGTATTCTGTCGGGGTACAGCATAAAACATTAATTTGATGTTCCTGAAGAAGCTCCAAATATTTTACCGGACCGAACTTCCCTTTATATACAAAGGCTGTAGCACCGCTGCCAAGCGAGGCTAAAAACGGACTCCAAATCCATTTCTGCCAGCCGGGGGCAGCTGTTGCCCATACAGTATCTCCATCCTGTACACCCAACCAGCTGCTGGCAGTAGTACGAAGATGTGCATATCCCCATGCATGTGTATGAACAGCTCCCTTTGGATTTCCTGTCGTTCCGCTTGTATAGGCAAGGAAGGCTCGATCTTCTGCTTGTGTTTGCACACCATTAAATGTCTTCGATTCGCTGTCCGCTTTTTCTAACAACGGTTTCCATGGTTCAGCAGCATTTCCGACTACAAATAGCTGCAGACCCTCCAGTTGCTTTACCTCATCAAACTCGTCGATAAATTGTTCATAGGCGACAATTCCTTTTGCCTCTGCATGAACTATACGATAATCAATATCCTTTGCCCGTAATAGCTCAGAGCTTGGAATAATAGTAAGACCGGCCTTTAAGGCTCCAATGTATGTTACGTACGCTTCTAAAGAACGGGGTACCATAACGAGTAATACGTCTCCTTTTTGGAGTCCCTCGCTTTTAAAAACATTTGCGACTTGATTTGCTTTTTCGATGAGTTCGGCATATGTAACTTCTTCGATGGTATCATCCTCATGACAAATAAGCAGTGCTTTTTTATCGCCCTGTACAGCATGTCTTTCAATTTCGTCCACGATGTTATACATTTCAGGTGCCAATAAGTCTTCTCTGTTCATCAATAACTCCCCCTTATCACCTTCGCCTTACAAATACTATTATACTCGGCTATATTTAATTTTTCAAAAAAATCCGTATATTTAGAGTATATTTGCATTTATACTATACGCAAACAAAAGCAGCTGCAGGAATTTCTTCTTAGGAGCGAGAGAGTTTTCCTCAAAACAAAGAGCTGCTGCATAAGCTTTACGCTTATACAACAGCCCTCTTGTTTTAATTATTGGTTTGTCCCTTTTAATTGAGATTCAGCCATTTGTACAAGACGTTTTGTGATCTCGCCACCTACTGAACCGTTAGCGCGTGAAGAAGCATCTGCTCCTAATTGTACGCCGAACTCTTGAGCGATCTCATATTTCATTTGATCAAGAGCTTGTTGCGCACCTGGTACGCGAAGTTTGTTTGAACTACGATTGTTGTTTGACATCGTGTTTCACCTCCTTGTGCATATAGAATGTGCTAAGAGGAGTAATTCATACACGAATATTTAACGGTAATATATTCTTCAAACAGGAATTTATAGTAAATCGGCAAACTTGTCTTTCTGCACCTTGTTTTCAGGCAGAATGTGTACTTCCCGATTCTTTACGGCGCGTTCAATATATTCATCAAACTCGGTAAAGCTTTCATAATGCATTACTTTTTCTAATTTCGGCTTTGTTTTTGGACTTGCAGGCGTAAAAATAGTACAGCAATCCTCATAAGGCTGGATCGATGTTTCATATGTCCCGATTCGCTCCGCTATTTCAATAATATCTAATTTATCTGATGCAATAAGCGGACGGAGAATCGGTGTGCTCGTCACATCATTAATCGCTGTAAGGCTTTCAAGCGTCTGGGAAGCTACCTGTCCTAAACTTTCACCTGTTACAATGGCCATTGCACCGATTTCTTCCCTGACTTTATCTGCAATTCGCAGCATCATGCGGCGTGTCGTTGTCATTGTCATATTTTCAGGTACACTTTCTTTTATTAATACTTGCAGCTCTGTAAACGGAATAATATGCAGACGGATTTTCGCACCGAACTTTGTTAATTCGTTCGCCAGGTCTTTTACTTTTTGAAGCGAGTTTTGGCTCGTATACGGCGGGCTGTAAAAATGAATTGCCTCTAACCGAACGCCGCGCTTCATCATCAAATAACCGGCAACTGGACTGTCAATTCCGCCCGATAGCATGAGCAGCGACTTTCCGTTTGAACCGACAGGCATTCCGCCGGCACCTTGAATGATCTGTGCCATCATATAGACAGCATCCAACCGTACCTCTATCCGCAATTCAATATCGGGCTTTTTCACATTTACGGATAGATTTTGATAAGTACGAAGCACAGTCCCTCCGATTTCCCGCTGGATTGCATGTGAATCAAGCGGGAAACTTTTATCTGTCCGCCGCACCTCGACTTTAAACGTAATATTTTGGTCTTGGTAAAGCTCCATAATTTGGATAGCTAACGCCTTCATTTTTTCTACGTCTTTTTCACAAGAAGCGACCGGACTAAATGATTGAATACCAAACACTTCAGGCAAACGCTCCATCAATGTATTCATTTTTTCTTCATTTTCGATCTCAATAAACATACGATCCCGCTCAGCACGGATTTTCAATGGCATCAAATCAGTGAATGAATAACGCACATTATCACGCAAACGGTTAATAAAATCTTTTTTATTGCGGCCTTTTGTTGAGAGCTCGCCATAACGAATTAAAATTTCTTTCCAAATCATCCTACTACTTCTCCTTTTAATTGCTTCATCACTTGCTTGAAAGCATCTTTAAACGCTGTGATATCAGCTTCTGTTGTTTGCATGCCAAAGCTTATACGTATTACTCCTTTTTTAAAACCCTGCTCCAGCTTCAGCGCTTCAACAACGTGACTAGTTTTTGTTTGCTTTGAGGAACAGGCACTGGATGTGGAAACAATGACACCTGCTTTTTGCAGCGCGTTAATAAGAATTTCGCCTTTCAGCCCACGTACACTAAACGAAAGAATGTATGGCGCACCACATTCAGTCGATAATAAATGAATCTTACTTCCGAAATCCTGCAGGTATGTGCGCAGTTCTTTCTGCCATACTTTATATTTTTTATATTGCGCATCCATATTTTCCACGGCGAGCCTTGCTGCTTTTGCAAATGCTACTGCCTGAGGTACGGCTACCGTTCCACTGCGAAGACCGAATTCCTGTCCGCCTCCTACCATATAAGGGGCTATGTGGAAAGGTTTCCGAAAAGCGATCACGCCCGACCCTTTTAATGCATGAATTTTATGGCCGGAAATTGATAAAATATCCGGTCCTGCTTCCCCATTGAAAGAGACCGGCAGTTTGCCAAAGCTTTGGACTGCATCCACATGAAACATAGCACGGCTTTGGGCATGGATAATGCGTGCTGCCTCTTCAATTGGCTGAATGGCACCCATTTCATTATTCACATGCATGATGCTCACTAAAATCGTATCCTGGCGAACCTTTTGCTTGAGCTCTTCCAAAGAAATCACACCATTGTTATCGACAGACACATATTCGACTTCGAATCCTTCTTTTGCTAATCTCTTTACAGCTTCAAGCACAGAGGGATGTTCGATTTCAGTTGTTAATATATGCTTCCCCTTATGTGTACTGGCATGCGCTGTACCGAAAATGGCGAAATTATTTGATTCAGTCCCACCAGCTGTAAAAACAACTTCTTGTGCTTCTGTATTTAAAATTTTTGCCACTTGTTCACGTGCCCGAGTTAAAAGCTGATTAGCTGTCACGCCAGCTTCATGGATGGAAGCCGGATTTGCATAGTACAGCTCGTTTACTTGAACAAATGTATCCAGCACTTCTTTATGCGGCTTTGTCGTCGCAGCATTGTCTAAATAAATCATTGTATTCGCCCTTCTTTATTATATAAATTACAGCTGCTTTACCGGGGATCAAAAGCATCGCTACGCGTCCCCATTTGGAGCTGCTGTTTTTGTCAAAACAAAACCACCTACACAAGCTGTGCGGTGGCTTCTACAATATTTCTATTATAACTGTAAATGGTTCATGATGGTACTGGTAATGCTTATATTTTTGCAGATAAATCTTCCTGTACCAGCACTTCAATCTTTTTAATCGCACCCGGTTCTACCATTTCGACTGCTGCTGCTGCGTCTTCGAGTGCTTTAATATAGCGGTATTGGTGGAATGCTTTCTCAGCCTCTAACAGCTGTGTATGCAGCTCACGATTGGAAGCCCGGTAACGATTGCCATATTGGATAATACGCTCAATCATAATAACGTTTTCCACCATTTCTTCAGCGCGTGCTTTCACATCGGCAATACATTTTTTTGCATTGTTTAAGTGGCCGTTCACCTGCTCCATATTAAGAGGGGTTTCCTGTAAGCTTTGCATGACAACGAATAATTGCTCTTCTGCTTCTTCCAGGCGGGCATCCATTTCCTCTGGAATCCCCGGGATATTCGCTTTTGTCAGCATACGCTCTGTTTCCTGCAGCATTTTGCTTAATGAATCAAGCTGATTACGGGCTGCATTCTCATCTACACGAAGATTTTTCAAGCGCAGCGAGAAGCTTTCTTGCTCTTCATTAATCCGGCTCATTTCCTCGTTAATTTCTTCCAGTTCTTCTTTCAAACTAGAATAGGCGGATTTTTCCTCCTGCACACGCAGCGATAAAAGATCATAACGCTTATGTAGCACTTCTAACTGCTTTAGGCAATTGCGCGGAATTTCCGCTTCTTTTTCAGGCAAACGGTATGTTCGTTGTACATATGTTGCTTCATCATTTATTTCCCGGGTGATGCCCGTTAGCTTATCAAGCTTATCACGAACCGGGAAGCAGTGAAGGTCTACATACTTTTTCGCTATTACTTCCTTTTCTAAAAGGTCGTAAAATTGATCTATTTCTTCATTGATTTGGTCAATACGCGGTTTTACCTTTTCGATATCAAGTTCCGCAATTGTTTGCTTTAGCATACCGAGCTCATTTTCCAGAGCTTCCAGATATTCTGTCATCTCTAAATGACGTAAATAATACTTTTGCTCTTCCATTTCGCGCTGACCATTTTTAAGTTCATGGATAGCAGTCGGGATCTTTGTTTGTACCTCCGACAGTAAAGTAGGAATTTCACTCAGCAGCTCAAAAATTGTCTGCGCCTCTGCATTCAGCGATAAAACAATTTCACGCGCCTGCAAATAATTCCCTTCCGTTGTCAATAGATCAAACTCTTCAAACTTAGGATTGAACATCTCAAGCCGCTTCTCCAACTGGCCAAGTGCTGATCCGAATGAATGCTGATGAGCGAGTACGGTTTTCCGTGCTGAACGGTAATACTCCTTTAACTGCTCAATTTCAATCCGGTTTTTCTCTTCGCTTCCTATCAGCTCTTCCAATTCAAGCAAAATTTTGAGGCGTGTATTTTCACAATCCTCGATTTTCTTTTCAATTTCCTGTTCGATTTCTGTTGCCTTTTTAAATTTGAATCGGTCTATGTATTCCTCCGCATCAAAAAGCAGTGCATCGATTTTAATGACATGAACATCTGTCACTTCGACCCATGCATTACGCCAATTTTCAAAAAGCTCCTCTGTCTGTCCGTTCATGTTTAGCGTTTTTACTTTCGTAAGCTCTTCGTAGATTGGATAATGCTGGACCTCTAATTTTTCCTTTTCCAGCCGGGCTATTATGGCATTATGCTTTCGTCGGACGAATAGACCGTATACTGCTAATAATGCTAATAGAACGACTGCAACAATGATGATATACTTTATCATTGTAAGCCCCCTATTCCAAAGTGTCTGAATTGGCTAATGTATCTATAATAATATCATGTTTTTAAGTTTTTGTTTAAACTATATATAGAATTAAATTTTTCCTGCACATTTATGCTGGCTGCATGCTTACTTCTGTGCCTCGGGCAGGAGTTCCAAAGATGTATTCCCTTGATGTGACGGTGCTAACCTTTTTTTCTTATACCCGGCAGTTTGGCAGGTGTCACTGCAGACACCTGCTGCTAATGGCATTCATCCATTTAACTTATATAATTATCCCGAAATAAAGGAGGCATCTTTTATGAAAAAAGATGGACATATCCATACGCCATTTTGTCCCCATGGTTCCCCTGATTCATTTGAAGAATATATTGAAAAAGCAATCCAGCATCACTTTACCCATATTTCTTTTACTGAACACGCGCCGCTTCCTATAGTATTTGACGATCCGACGCCTGATAAAGATAGCGGTATGAAGCCAGAATATTTACAGGACTACATAACACAGCTTCAACAATTAAAATTACATTACAAAAATAAGATACACATTAATATCGGTTTAGAAGTTGATTATATTAGCGGCTACGAAAAAGAAATTTCCAATTTCCTACAAATTTATGGCCCTCAGCTTGATGATGCTATTCTGTCTGTCCATTTTCTGTACTATGAAGGAGAATACTGCTGTATTGATTTTTCCAAGGAGGAATACTTACGCTTTGCCAAAAAGGTAGGAGGCATGCAGGCATTGTATAACTTGTACTATGAAACGGTCAGAGCATCCATCGTCGCAGATCTAGGTCCATACAAGCCAAAACGCATCGGCCACCCAACACTCATCCATAAGTTCCAGCTTGCCCATAGCGAGCATATTGAGGATGAGGCGCAGGTGAAGGACATTCTACGGTTGATGCAGGAGCATAGTTATGAGCTCGATTTCAACAGCGCCGGCTTAAGTAAGCCATTTTGCAGGGAAACCTACCCTCCATCCCATCTTTTCGAGTATGCAAAATCAATCGGGCTGCCCTGTACTTTCGGTTCAGATGCGCATACCGTAAAGGATTTGCATCAACATTATGATACAATCTTTACAGATACACTTTAGGAGGTTTATATGTTTACAAAAATTCAATATGAAGGCTCGGTTACCGAGCAGTATACAGCACTATCTAAACAATTGGACGCCCTTCTAGCCGGCGAAGCTGACCAAATAGCTAACTTGAGCAATGCCTCTGCTTTGTTGAATACATTTTTATCGGATATTAACTGGGTTGGTTTTTATTTATTGAAAGACGGTGAGCTCGTACTTGGACCATTCCAGGGTTTACCGGCATGTGTCCGCATCCCTGTCGGACGGGGAGTTTGCGGAACGGCTGCTGCACAAAAAGAAACGCTTGTTGTAGAGGATGTCCACGCCTTCCCAGGGCATATTGCCTGTGATGCTGCCTCCAACTCAGAAATTGTTATTCCATTAATAAAAAACAATGAAGTAATAGGTGTGCTGGATATTGATAGTCCTGTAAAAAACCGCTTTTCAGAAGAAGATAAAAACGGTTTAGAACAATTCGTTACAATCCTCCTTACCCATCTATAACAGCAAAAGCTGTCCCTTGGCTGTAAAAGTCCTAAGGGGCAGCTTTTATGACTGTAATTGCATTGTTTCGTCAAACATACAAACTTGATTTTTCCCATTATGTTTCGCATTGTATAAAGCGGTATCTGCGTATAAAAAGATAGACTGAAAATCCAGCCTTGCCGTCTTGTTCCATGTAATTAAACCCGCAGAAATCGTAACTTTAGGATTTGTCGATTGCGGAATGGCACCTACAATCTGCTGCGCCATCTGGAGTGCTTCATGCTGCAGAATGTTCGGCACATAAACCGATAATTCCTCGCCTCCCCAACGCGCGCAAATCCCTCTTGTCCCAATCATCTTTCTGAGCTGGGCTCCAATTTGCACTAGAACCTCATCGCCTACTTGATGTCCATACGTATCATTCACACACTTGAAGTTATCAATATCAATCAGTATGAACGCGCCTGACTCATCTTGCAGCAATGACTTTTCTACAAAAGCATCTAAATAGCTGCGCGCGAATAATTTCGTCAAATGATCCCGATCCACCATATCCTGCAATTGATTCCGTAAAATCGAATTGGAAATTGCCAAAGATGAGTGGTGGATGAGCGACTGCATCAGCTTAAAGCTATCAAATGAAAAGAAATAAGGCTCCCGGTGCAGGACAATACTAAAACCGGTAATACGCTCCTCCATAATAAGGGGAATCGCCATAATGGACTTATATACAACATCCTCGGCAATCAACCGACTGAAGTCTGCTATAAATAAAGGATCCTGTGTATGTTCAAAGTGATTTTGGACATAATCGATATACACCTTTCCCTGTGGAACGGAAAAAAGTGCTGTACTCGCTTCTGTTATCTCCAGGTCGTTTTCTTCTTTAAACAAGAAGCAAATCTCCATCGGCTGGAAAGACTTCATCAGCTGTTTTTGCAAAAACAGCAGCATTTCCTGAATATCTAATTTCATATTTAAACGGTGTGATGTTTCATTAATAAGCTGCAAATCACTAATCAATCGATGAGATTGATGGTAGAGCTTCGCATTTTCCAGCGCATTCCCGGATGCCTGTGCAAGCATACGAATAAAATCCTTCTGAGCCGGTGGAAAATTATAGGTTGCCGGGGCACTCACTTGAAGAATACCATAAATCGCCTGTCTCCCTTTAATAGGAGCATTTAATAATTGGCAGGCTAAATCTGCCGCCAGCTCTGTTGTCACATCGCCGGAAACAAAGGCTTCAATAGTAGAAGGACGCTCCGATAAATAATCAAAAGGCTTAATATGGATGGTTGTTTGCCGGTCCTGATCATTTGATAAAATCAGTTCCACTTCAAGATCAGGTAAATTTTCTTTAATAGTGGCCAGTACATTTTGCAGGATTTTATCAATATCCATAGTGGAATGGAATAAATCCGTCATATTATAGAGCTTGCGGTACTGGTTTTCTTTTAAACGTATATCAATTATTTCCTTTATATTACCTGTAAGGCACGCAAAAACATTCACTAAATCTTCAGTAAATTCACTACTTGAAAAAGATTCCCATTGTTCTGTTGCTTTAAATAATAAAATTCCATAAGGCGGCTTTTTGTCTACTTTCAGCAGCATCATATGCGTCATTTCGCTATAATGCTCTTGCCCCCGCAGGAAGTACGGAATTTCTGTTACTTTCCCAGGCGCAAAGTAAGTATCAAATAGTACCCATGGAATAGCTGTATCTTTTGCTGTATCAATCGTCAATGGTTTTAGCATCTCAGTTTCATATACCAAAACGCTGCATTGATGAATATTGAAGTATCGCTGCAAGATTGCTAAAGGCACTTCAAAATATTGATCAAGCATCATATACTTATCCATCGAATTAACGTAAAGGTTCAATATATCAGATTTAATATTCGTTATCATCTGTTGATGTTCATTCATTAAATCACCTTTTCTTTCAACTTAACGAATCAATACTATTAACTTATACCTAAGTATACACTGATTATGTCTATTTGACTATGTAATTTATGGATTTTTTTTCTAAAAAGGACTTGTGTAGTTGGAAAAAATAACTTCCTTCATAATTTCGCCCCTTTTTTCTTCTATTGAAAAGGAGGAACATCACATACTCCTTGACGCCCTCATTAAAAGAAGATACAATAACCTTTGTGTAAAATAAACGCAGCAGTTGTACAACCTTATTTCGTAGTTTATTCCTCCACAATTTGGATGGTGTATAAGTAACCCCATCGGCTGCTAGGGCGAACATACGTGAAAATGAAATACAAATAAGACTCGGGTATAACTGGTTTTTGTTTTATACGACAAAAAAACCAAATTTAAAGGAGGAGACTAATATGTCTCGTTATACAGGTCCATCTTGGAAAATTTCTCGTCGTCTTGGTATTTCTCTAAGCGGCACAGGTAAAGAATTAGAAAAACGCCCTTACGCACCAGGTCAACACGGCCCGAACCAACGTAAAAAATTATCAGAGTACGGTCTACAATTACAAGAGAAGCAAAAGCTTCGTCACATGTACGGTATGACTGAACGTCAATTCAAAAACCTTTACAACAAAGCTGGTAAATTACAAGGTGTACACGGTGAAAACTTCATGATCCTTCTTGAAACTCGCCTTGACAACCTAGT
>DEQA01000026.1:0-3639 GCA_002359075.1 Planococcaceae bacterium UBA3378 | reverse complement strand
AATCTCAAAACCTTGCTGTAGTATCAGAAGCAATCGAAGTAAACAACTTCGTACCAGAATACCTTTCATTCGACGCTGACACTAAAGTAGGTACTTTCGTACGTCTACCAGAGCGCTCTGAATTATCAGGTGAAATCCAAGAACAATTAATCGTTGAGTTCTACTCTCGTTAATAGGTTTGCACTGCAAACTGTTGCGGAAAAAGCCCTTAAAACCTTGTTATATCAAGGTTTTGGGGCTTTTTCTTTTATTCCGTTATTCTGCAATTTGGGGCCAGCATTTAAGCGAGCGTATGTATAGCAATATGTGAGTAAATCTATGGCGATACTACCCGTCCCCTTTGGTTATTTTAGGAATTCACAGTGAACAGGATGTGAGTTATATTAGGTTGGGGCTAATTGCTTCAACCTTTTTGTTTGCATTTCCTTTAAGTGAGCCCTATATAAAATTTAATTGTAGTAGTTCGTCTGTATATACTTTTACGCTCACATTTAACACCAAAATTAATCTATATACGCTATTATTAGTATTTTTTAGTAATGTGCCTATATAAGCTTTTATATCAAGTTTCCTCATCGGTTTACCCAGCCGATCCTTTACTATATCCTGCCCTATTTTTGCTTTTTGCAGCATTCCCGCATTCGATATAATAATTCTGCAAACACCTGTTGTTTCGGCGTCAATTTACGCTCAATCAATGGCCTCCCCCCTTTACGCTAATTGCTGAATAACATAAAAAAGCCACCTATTATGGCTGTGAACTGCACCCTGTCAAGTAGGCAGCAAAAGTTGTATGAATATTTTTCTTCTAGAGTCCACGACCAAATTGAAGTCTTTCAAACTATGATTTATATTACAACCGCCCTCCGTATTAGCATTATTAATCCCCTTTTACAACATTAGTCATTAAAAAGTAAATTTGTTCATGATAATCATCCATTCGTCTCCTTTTTTTAAGAATAGAATAACTCAGGTAGTGATTATAGGAGCTTTCTTAAACAAAATATTCGAATTTTATTAACGATAAACCGTTTGATATTTATATAATTTTGTTTTTAATAAATCAGATGAACATTTACAGAATCTATTAATTCTTTGCAATGGTAATAAAAATCATACAAAAAAGAAATGAGGGAATTTCCTTTTGAGAACCATTATCTTTATTCACACAATGAAGTCAGGCTCAAGTAGAGAAGCTATTAGGTCAGCTGAAAAACTAGGCTACTTTACAGTACTTTTTACAACTAATAAAAAATTATTAAGACAAAGAGATGAATTTCCAGACGTTCATAAAATGCTTTTAGTTGATTTAACAAATTTAGAAGTAATAAGAAATGCAATAGAAAGTATCCAATGTAATGGACTAATTATTGAATCAATCGTTAGCTTTGTTGATCCTTATGTTTATTTAGCAGCAAAATTGAGTGAAGAATACTGTAGTACAATCTTGTCGACCGATGCAATCAAAGCAATGGAAAATAAAATTATGACAAGGAAAGTAATGGAAGACTCACCTTACTCACCTAAATTTATAAAGTTAGAAGGTGATGAATCTGAGGAAAAAATATCTTCTACTATAAAACAATATCCATATCCCCTAATGGTCAAATCCCCTTTGTCTACCGGATCAAAAGACGTATTAAAAGTAGAAAATGATGAGGAACTTTTTAAAAGTATAAATTTATTAAAAAACAAATATCCAGAACTACCTATTCTAATAGAAGACTATATTGATGGCCCACAATATTTAGTAGAAGCAATTGTTGTAAATGGAGATATTCATATCATTGCTATTTTTGAACAAGAGATAGTTCAATTTAAACGCTTTATTATTACTGGGTATAATTTATTGCATGATGAAGTAGAGAAGAATCTAGTAGAAACCATACAGGAAGGAGTTAAAGATATTATTGAATCCTTCGAGATGGATAATGGCGCTTGTCATTTAGAGATACGGATGAATGGAGATTATGTGAAACTAGTTGAAATAAATCCACGGGTTTCGGGTGGTGCAATGAATAGAATGATTGAAATTGCTTATGGCATTAATTTAGTAGAGGAAACGTTGAAACTTACGCTTGGGTTCACACCTGAACTTACAAGAAAATGGGAGAAACATGTATTTACTCAATACGTAACTATTTCCAGAAACGGGATTTTAGAAAAAGTAACAGGTAAAAAACGAGCTTCTCTTTGTCCAGGTGTAGAAGAAATTTATATAAAACCCAAGAAAGGTACATTACTTTCCCCACCTGAATCTATGGGTCAACGATATGCATATATTATAGCCACAGGCGACACATCAGAACAGGCAAAAGAAAATGCTAAAATTGCTGCCAAAGAAATAGAATTCCATTTAAAACCTCTTTAAACAATGTACTTAATATAAATCAGATATTTTAGAGTGAAAAGAACTTTATATTTTTTGAAGTTAGATTTATAGTTTTGAACTCAACTTTGCAAATAATTAAACTACCATTGGAGGGATACATTTGATTACAATCGGTATGCTACACTACCGTAAAGATCCGCAAACCGTTTTTAAAACATACTCGTTT
This sequence comes from Planococcaceae bacterium UBA3378, assembly GCA_002359075.1. Classification (GTDB taxonomy): domain Bacteria; phylum Bacillota; class Bacilli; order Bacillales_A; family Planococcaceae; genus Lysinibacillus_B. Next base: position 1,081 of record DEQA01000026.1, on the reverse strand, counting down.
GCAGCTGCAGCAAAAATGGAAGAGGTAAATTTTTTCTATTTTACTCCCGGAAGAGTTGATTTAGAAAATAGACGCATTATGGGGCTATTTCACGAAAATGGGTCTTGGGTAGAACGGGAAACCAACTATCCGGATATTGTATTCAATGCCGGAGGGACATTAACTACAAAACAGGAATTTATAGTCGATGTTTTAAAAAATGAGCTTCCTTTTACAAGTCATCCTATAGGAAATAAAATGAGCGTTTATAGGCGAATCAAAAAAGGCGGACTCTTTGCCGGGAACTTAATACCTTCAGAAGTTTTTGAAGACATTGATTGTGCCTTTGCATATATTGAACAGTTTAACTCCATCATCATTAAACCTATTTCAGGTTCGAAAGGTGAAGGGATTATTTTTATAGAAAAAAGACAAGATGATTATTTATTAAAATCTTCAGGAACACAACATTCCATGTTAAAGGAACAACTTGAAGAATTGCTAAATGATGTTTTATCAGAGGACAATACGTATTTAGTGCAGCCATTTATTCATTCAATAACAAAACAAGGCCAATCGTTCGATGTACGGCTACATGTACAAAAGGATGGAGAAGGTAAATGGGTTTTAACAACACTATATCCTCGTATCGCCAGCAAAGGAATTGTTGCCAACATTAGCAGCGGGGGCTACACAAGTGTTATGACTTCTTTTTTAAAGGAGCAATTCAAAGAGGAATATTTCAATATCAAACGTTATTTAGAAGTATTTGCAGTCCAGTTTGCAACACATTTTGATAGCCTCTATGAAGAACCGTGAGATGAGCTTGGTATCGATATAGGAATAGATCAAAATCACAAAATCTGGATTTATGAAGTAAATTGGCGTCCAGGTCCCCCCGTTTTATTTTATTTAGAAATGGATTTAGCAAAAAGAATGATTCAATATTGTATTTACCTTGCCAAAGCAAACAAACCGAAAAAAGTAGAAATTTAAAAACAAATCATGATGGACAAAATAGAAAAAATAATATTCATTGATGAATCTATTAAACATGTTGTCATATTTAATTATGATCGACTCACATGTGTTGATTAGCCAA
>DEQA01000083.1:446-3041 GCA_002359075.1 Planococcaceae bacterium UBA3378 | reverse complement strand
CAATATTACATAAATAGTGAGACAGCTTATGTAAAAGGTAAATCGCATGTAGACATCAGCACGTTGTATGAGGGAGACCGGGTGAAGCTGAAGTTTTCATCTGCCGCTTCATCGGTAGTGACGGAGATAGAAATTATCCAGACAGGGACACTCGTTCACCACTTGTATAAAGGACAGCTGCAGACGGTAAATGTCCGGAATAATCATTTTATCGTCACGAATGCGCAACCGTTTGAGGACTGGGCATTTGGGACACGACCGACGAATGATTTAACTACATTTTCTTTTAGCAGCAACACAACAATCTATGCAGGAAATAAAAAAATCAATAAAAACCAACTACAGTATTACCGTAACAGCGATGTCTACTATGTAACGACAAAGCAATTCGGACGTGAAATGGTAGAAAAAGTGGTTGTGCTCGAAAACAATGAACGGACATTCTACGACCAAATTACAACGGTAGATACAGCAAAACAATTTTTCCGCCTAAAAAATTATGGGCTGATGTATTATCATAACGGCTCCATCTTAGTGCGCAACGGCCGTTTGGTAGAACCGAGCACATTAAGCGCGTGGGGTACGGCGTTTGTATTAACAGACGGAGTGACAAAAAATAATACAACACATGTTGTGAATATTACAAACGATAGTTTCCTTTCACCAAACCTGGCAACACACGAGCTATATTTCGGAAGATTGTCGTTAGTAGAGCAAGATAACTATCTATTGGAAATGGACGATTATACAAAGCTTGACAGTGGCTCTCATGCTTGGCTGTATGAAGAGGAAGAGGCTAAGACATTATCCTTCAGTAATTCAACAGTCGTCACACAAAGTGTTGGTTCGACTGGTGTAGCAATTGCTTCAAGCCTACAGGTGCATGAAGGTAAGTACGGGTACTTCTATGTGAAGGATGGTCATATCCAAGCCGTTCATTTAGTTGGCAGAGATAAACTGCAGCCGACAACGACTTTAGCCGGACGGATCGCTTCCATTAATATCATCGATAAAGGATCAATCGGCGTGGATGCGACAGCGGAATTGGCAGTGAAAGATGTCAGCCAGTGGTATGAAGGAGCGTGGCTGGATACAGGGCGTCTTGAACACCTGCAGTTGTCACAAGTTTTAATCATTAAAGATCGTAAACGAATTACAATTGACCAGTTAAAGCCAAATGACCGCATCGTTATATTTACTGATGATATGTTCGATGCCCAAATTATTTTAGTAAACGAATAACAGCATAATAGGTATGCAGTATTCCTGCATACCTATTATGCCAATAAAGAGAGGGGCATAAAAAAGAATGAAAAAGCTGGGGTTTTTAGCGTTGGTCAGTACCCTTCTTTTAGTGCTGTGGAGTCCGGAACGGTCATCAGCCGAGATTGTGGATTTGACGGGTGGTATTAATAATGAATATACATATGAAGAATACATGTTCATTTTAGGAAAACCTATGCAATTTACCGCTACAAGCAAGGATGTAAAAATAAAGGTAACGGAAAAAAGCGACAAAATTACAGAGACGTATAATATCAAAATGAAAAGCAAGGAAGGTGCTTCGCTGACGAGGGCATTTACCTATGTTTACACGGTAGATAATTACGATACGATTGGCCAAATGACGGCTACCGGAGAAGTAACAAAATACAATGAAAAAATCAGCTATCAAGATGCTACGATCGAGCTGGTAGACTATCAAATGTCGAAAAGCTATATTACCGATAAGCGTCCTGCATCCGACTATACATCCGGTAATACGGTGATGCGTAAAACCTATGTCATTAAGTATAAAAACGGTCAAACTCAAACTGTCGTTGTCAACGGGGCAGGGAAAAATGCAAGCTACGAAAACTTCTGGGGTTCTACAGAAACACAGATTATGGAATATGAATTCGATTACCCGGACGGCACAACCGGCACCGTAACGAGCCGCTCGTCCCATTCAAAATCCCGTACGCTCAATTATGAGGAAAACCTCGGTTCGTTGGGGAGCTTTGACGGGGGGTATTCTGTCAACAGTGAGGCAGATACGATTTCGGAATATGAGTATAATTTGCCGAAAGAAGGCACAGGGACAATTGATTTTACTGCGGAATATATGCCAAAGGTAGAGCGTCTTATTGTACCGAAGTTCCGAGATTTATCCAGCCATTGGGCAAAATCGCATATAGATAAGCTTTATTCGCTTGGTATTTTTGATGACCAATCGAACTTCTTCTCCCCGAACACACCGATGGGCCGCTATGACTTTGCAGTTGCCATAGGAAAAGCAATTGACCTGCGGGTAGAAGTCGGCAGCTCAAAAAAGAAAACAATGTCCACGCCTTCGATTTTCAAGGATGTAAAGAAAACAAGACCAAATTATCCTTATTTAGTGGCAACCTATAATAAGGGGGTTATTACCGGAGTAAATGCCCAAACGTTTAACCCGGAAGGAAACTTGACACGCCAGCAGGCAGCTGCGATTTTAGTGCGTGCTTTAGGTCTTGAAGGAAAAGCGCCGGATCCAGGGTTTAAAACCCCTTATAAAGATGACGCGAAGATTTTGGATTACGCGCGTGATGGTGTGTATGTAGTGACACAGCTAGG
>DEQA01000083.1:0-380 GCA_002359075.1 Planococcaceae bacterium UBA3378 | reverse complement strand
CAGGCAGCTGCTATTTTAGAGCGCTTCCTTCTATACTTGGAAAATGATTTAAAACAGAACTATCGAGATGATATTTTATTCTTTGAATAGTAAGAGAGGGGATTAGCAATGAAGAAAACAATTGTACTGTTTTTTAGCTTCATCCTTCTCCTGTCCACATGGCTGCCTTATATGACGAAAGTCGAAGCCGCTGCCATTTCGGATGTGCCGACATCACATGCCAAATACCAAGCCGTAAACTGGGCGGTTGAAAATGGATTGCTGTCGCTCTATACAGGAAAGAAGTTTGAGTTAAATGGGAATGTATCCGAATCGGACATGTTGTTGGCGTTTGCCAAATTAGATGCCAATTATAAACATTCTTTAACAAGCGATATGGC
>DEQA01000155.1:2968-30475 GCA_002359075.1 Planococcaceae bacterium UBA3378 | reverse complement strand
CACGCTTTCTACCAACTAATATTAGGATAATCAACACACGTGATCATTTTGATATTATTATAGTTTTTAGCAGTACCACCTGGCTTGAGCATTGTGGCCATTGTAATTGTCTGTTTGACATGGGAAGACGTAATAGGGGGAATACTGTATAGATAAAAGAAAATGAAACCATAGGACAGGTGATACAATGATGAAGAAATGGGCCGACTTTTTGGCAATTCCGGCGCTTTTCATTTTTTTGATTTTATGTTTTACATATGAAGACTTTCATGCACTGGATGCAAAAATGGCCTCTTTGCTATACGGCAACGAATTCATTGCAGGTTTTCACTTTTTCGGGGAAACGAAAGTAATGATTGTCGTAACGATTGTATTATTAGCCTGGTATGCGGTACGCCGTAATGCACGAGGTATGTTATTGGTGATTTTTTCGATCGGCGGGGGAGTTGCCCTCAATCAGATTATTAAACGGGTTGTCGAGCGTCCAAGGCCTGATTTGCCGGACCAGCTTACTACATTTAGCTTTACATCAACACACACCACCATCGCATTAGTGCTATTATTTACAGCCGTTTATATCGTAACCGAGCAAATGGATAGCCGAAACGCGAAAATAGCTCTATGGAGTCTGGCTATTGCCGTAACCATTTTAGCTGGTCTTTCACGCATTGCACAGGGCAGGCACTTTGCAACCGATGTAATGGGTGCGTGGGCTCTTACGTATGCCTGGTTTACCTTATGCAGATATTTATACGAAAAATATAAAAGTGATTCGAAGGGACGTTGAATAAGCAGCGGCTCTTCGGATTTTTTATGTAAATAATTCAGAAAAATGAAACTTTTACCTAATTTAACCGTATAAAAGGTAAATACATAATCAGGAGGTGATGCAAGTGATTTTTGGTATAGCGCTTTCCACTATTTATTTAACAATCGTTATTATCATTGGCCTCTGCACTATTTTGTATTTGTTTTTTGCGGATATGGCCGATGGAGCAGCTGAAGGAATTCCTTTTTTTGACCCGGCAGTTATGTTGGCGTTTATAACGATTACAGCTGCAGCGGGCTATATATTAGAAATCTTCTCGTCATTATCACATCTGGTCATTTTCTTAATCAGCATCGTTATTTCACTTATCTGTACAGCACTTATTTATTATTTCCTTCTTGTTCCTTTACGGTCTGCAGAAACTTCGCTCGTCTACAAAGATGAATCATTGGCAGGCCAGACAGGCAAGGTCATTACGCCTATACCGGTGGATGGTTTTGGGGAAGTGCTTATTGAAACAGGCAATGGTATTATCCATAAGCGGGCAGCGAGCTACAACGAGCAGGATATTCCATATGGCCAAGAGATTCTCGTCATTGAAGTGATTAACGGTACATTGTATGTCCAGGAATACGAAAGTTTGCTTTCTTAAAAAATAAGGGGGAGTTTTTATGATCGGAGTCATTATTGCTATTGGGGTTGTTGTTTTCTTATTATTAGCTATCGTGGCAGTGTATATAGCGAAGTATAAAACAGCGGGGCCGGATGAGGCACTGATTGTCACAGGAAGCTATTTAGGAAGTAAAAATGTTCATACCGATGATGCAGGCAACAAAATCAAAATTATCCGGGGGGGCGGCGCCTTTATATTCCCGGTTTTCCAACAGTCTGAACCATTGTCCTTGCTATCAAGCAAATTGGAAGTAACAACGCCGGAAGTTTATACAGAGCAAGGAGTGCCTGTCATGGCGGACGGTACGGCCATTATTAAAATCGGCAGCTCGATCGGAGAGATTGCAACAGCAGCCGAGCAGTTTTTAGGGAAGGAAAAGAGTGATCGTGAAGCGGAGGCGCGGGAAGTCCTTGAAGGCCATCTGCGTTCCATTCTAGGCTCCATGACGGTAGAAGAAATCTATAAAAACCGAGATAAGTTTTCACAGGAAGTGCAGCGTGTCGCATCCCAGGATTTGGCCAAAATGGGTCTGGTCATTGTTTCATTTACGATCAAAGATGTACGGGATAAAAATGGCTATTTGGAGTCACTAGGTAAGCCCCGTATTGCCCAGGTAAAAAGAGATGCAGATATTGCGACGGCAGAGGCGGAAAAAGAGACCCGTATTCGCAGGGCGCAGGCAGAACAGGAAGCCCAAAAAGCCGAGCTGGAGCGTGCAACAGAAGTCGCCGAGTCTGAAAAAGAAAACCAGTTAAAAGTGGCAGAGTTCCGCCGTGAACAGGATATCGCAAAAGCACGTGCAGACCAGGCGTATGATCTGGAGCAGGCGCGTGCCAAACAGGAAGTAAAAGAGCAGGAGATGCAAATCCAGATCATCGAGCGGCAAAAGCAGATTGAACTGGAAGAGCGTGAAATTCTGCGCCGTGAACGCCAATATGATTCGGAAGTGAAGAAGAAGGCGGATGCAGAACGATATGCTATCGAGCAGCAGGCAGCAGCTGATAAAATGAAGCAAATTGCACAGGCAGAGGCAGAAAAGTATCGCATTGAATCACAGGCGCAAGCAGAAGCAGAAAAAATCCGCCTTGATGGCCTTGCAAAAGCAGCAGCAGAAAAAGCACAGGGGACAACAGAAGCGGAAATTATCCGTCTGCGCGGTCTGGCGGAAGCGGAAGCAAAAGAAAAAATTGCAGAAGCATTTGAACAATACGGGCAGGCGGCTATTTTGGATATGATTATCCGCATGATGCCAGAGTATGCGAAACAAATTGCTTTACCATTATCAAATATCGATAAGATTACAGTAGTGGATACAGGTGGAGGTACAGGAGGCGGCGCCAATAAGGTCACTTCTTATGCAACAGACCTGATGGCCACTCTGCAGGAAAGTTTGAAAGAGTCATCGGGAATCGATGTCAAACAATTGATTGAAAGCTATGTAAACGGTAAATAAATATTACGTAAAAAGATACCATAAGCATAATATATGGTATCTTTTTTGTATTTTATCAGTTAGGGAGGCTTGATTACGTATCAAAAGTTAAATTGGTGAAAAAAATTTGCACAAAGGAAACAAGGTGTATATAATACAATTAATAAATTAGAAGATAAAGGGGATTTAGTGGATGGATGAAAATGTGGTGTTGGCACTTGGGCTGACCTTATTTGCCGGACTAGCAACAGGGGTAGGCAGCTTAATTGCCTTTTTTACCTCGCGTACGAATACAAAGTTCTTATCTTTGGCATTAGGCTTTTCAGCGGGGGTTATGATCTACGTTTCGCTTATTGAAATTTTTGTAAAAGCAAAGGATTCTTTAACGGCTGCTTTAGGCGAAACGCAGGGATACTGGATGACGCTTGTTGGTTTCTTTGGCGGTATGCTGTTGATCGCGTTAATTGATAAATTTATCCCTAACAAAAACAACCCGCATGAGGTCCGTATGGTAGAGGATATTAATAAGGCGGAAGCACAGACAACAGTTGCAGATGCAGATAAGCTGATGAAAATGGGTACATTCGCTGCTCTGGCCATTGCGATTCATAATTTCCCCGAGGGGATTGCTACCTTTATGTCTGCCCTTCAAGACCCAAACCTCGGTATTGCCATTGCCATAGCTGTAGCCATTCATAATATCCCGGAAGGCATTGCGGTAGCCGTACCGATTTTTTATGCGACAGGTAACCGGATGAAGGCATTTAAGCTTTCTTTTTTATCAGGGCTGGCCGAACCCGTTGGCGCAATCGTGGCCTATTTGATCTTAATGCAATTTTTAACAGATGTTATGTTTGGGGTTATCTTTGCGGGAGTGGCCGGAATTATGGTATTCATTTCATTGGATGAACTGCTTCCGGCAGCCAAAAAATATGATGAGACACATCTATCTATTTACGGCCTTGTAGGGGGGATGGCAGTCATGGCAGTCAGCCTTGTACTGCTTGCTTAAAAGGGAAATGTCTTTCTATGTATAAAAGGTGTTCGCGCGTATGCGAACACCTTTATTTACGATGCAGAGGTAACATTTTCAGAGGCAACAGTAAAAAGGGTGTTTACATGATTTGAATTTTCCAATTCATCAATGACGGCCACTGCAAAGTCTGCATAGCTGATATAGCTATTAAACTGTGAGTTAACCACTAGACGCTGACTTCCGATGATATAGTGACCAGTACGTGGACCTGATGAGTCAAACATAGCGGATGGACTTAAGAATGTCCATTTAATTGATGAATTCTTCAAATCCTGCAAATTTTGCAGCTGATACTTCGCGGATTCACGCAAGTGCTCAGGGTAATCCTTATGCTCCATTAGACGAATGGAATGATCTTTATCGATATAAAGACAGCCGGAGCTGCCGACAACAAATAATTTCTTATTCGTACCTTCCATAATGGAAATTAAATGCCTGCCTGCCTCTACATGCAGGTAGGCGTCGTCATTATTGACCGGGGCAAATGCGTTAATCAGCACATCAAAGGGCTCAATATCTTCCCTAGTTAAGTGGAACAAATCTTTTTCCAACGTTTCGACATCATTTACTCTTAAGTTGGCTTTGTTCATGACAATGGCTGTTACGTCATGCTCTCTCATGATTGCTTCACGTAAAATATGGCTTCCTGCTTTACCGGATGCGGCGATTAAACCAATTTTCATTTATCATTTCCCCTTTCTTTCTTGATATCTAGTAATTATACCCGAAAAAAAGCGAGAGTATGTATAAAAAACGTCCATTTAACTGAAAATTCGGACTTATGTAGGAGATTAAAAACCGCCTCCCGTGACAGAAGGCGGTGTTGCTTTTAAGAAAATATTTGAGTCGTCACACCAGCCGGAGCAGCTTTTGTCAATAAAATCGTATGCTCTGGAAATGCTCTTTTCATCGTAGTTAAAAATTGTGCAGCTAACTCATTTGGTATAAGAGAGATGAGTGTCGGGCCAGCCCCGCTTAATGCTGTACCGTAAGCCCCGGCTTGTTTTGCTGCCTTGCGAATTTCATCGTAAGCAGGAATCAGCTTAGCGCGGAACGGTTCATGCCATAAATCCTGTTCCATATAACGGCCTATTCTTTCATAATCCTTGACCATTAAAGCAGCAGCCAGCATATTGGCACTTGCACTTGCTCTTACTGCATAGCCACGGTCAAGTTGAGCAGGAAGAACACGGCGGGCTTCGGCGGTTTTTAACTCAATATGCGGGATATACACCACAAATGAGGCACCCAGCCCTGGTATATGAATTGTATCAACCACTCCGTCTTCACTCATTGCTGATATCGTCAGGCCGCCAAGTACAGATGCTGTCGCATTATCAGGATGGCCTTCAATTTGTGAAGAGATATTTAGCTTATCCTGTATAGATAGCTTTAGATCGCATACAACGTCAGCTAATTCAATAGCTCCTACAATGGCGGCAGCACTACTGCCTAAACCACGTGCTAACGGCAGCTCGCTTGTCATTTCAACATGGCAGGCGGGCAGCTTATGGCCGAATTTCTCAGCCACTTCATTAGCAATTTGGTAAATTAAATGATTTTCAACCGTTGTATCCATTGGTACATGAGGTCCTGAATGGGTAAATTTCCATTCATCTGCTAAAGAAACAGTTAAATTTAGGTAAAGTGATAAACCGAGCCCGATAGAGTCAAAGCCGGGCCCTAAATTAGCTGTGCTTCCTGGGACTGTAATATGCCATTTATTGCTCATAAAACTCCCTCAATGTATTCACGAATTTCTTTTTCTTCATTTTTCAAGGAGACAAGATCAACCGCCGATACGCCCATTGCTGTATCTGGATCCTTTAGTCCATTGCCAGTAAACACAGTGACTACTTGACTGCCTGCCGGGATTTTACCGGATTTTACGGATTTTATAACACCGGCCAGGGAAGCAGCTGAACCTGGTTCTACAAAAATACCTTCTTTTCCGGCAATCAGTTTATAGGCTTCAAGAATCTCGTCATCTGTCACCATATCAATCAGGCCGCCTGATTCATCTCTTGCAGCTTCTGCAAGCTTCCAGCTGGCAGGGTTTCCGATCCGGATCGCTGTAGCTACCGTTTCTGGATTAGCAATTGGCTCTCCTTTAACGATCGCAGCTGCACCTTCCGCTTCAAAACCGAACATTTTTGGAAGTCCTGTGCCTTTAGCTTCATGATATTCTTTAAAGCCTTTCCAGTAGGCTGTAATATTCCCTGCATTACCAACAGGGATACATAGGAAGTCAGGTGCTTTTCCTAAGCCGTCTACGATTTCAAACGAGGCTGTTTTTTGACCTTCGATTCGGTATGGGTTTACAGAGTTTACAAGAGATACAGCGGTTGTCTCAGAAACTTGCCGCACGATATTTAGCGCATCATCAAAGTTGCCGTCTATTTCAATAATCTTAGCCCCGTACATGCAAGCCTGCGCGAGCTTACCAAGCGCGACTTTCCCTTTTGGAATGACAACAATGGACTGGATACCGGCACGAGCAGCATAGGCTGCAGCAGCTGCTGATGTATTGCCGGTTGAAGCACAAATGACACATTTTGATCCTTCTTCTATTGCCTTTGCTACCGCAAAAACCATTCCGCGGTCCTTAAAGGAGCCTGTTGGGTTTGCGCCTTCTATTTTTCCGTATAATTCAATCCCCAGCTCTTTTGAAAGATTAACCAGATGGACAAGAGGTGTATTTCCTTCATTTAAAGTTAAAGACGGTGTATTTTCAGTAACGGGCAGATATTGTTTATATTCTTCGATTAAACCTTTCCACATAACAAGACAAGCTCCTTTGTGCTCACTAGATGAACATTTGTTTTTTTATAAGAGACATTTTACTCCTACTGAAAATCTATTTCAATAGGAAACAGATAAATAGTCGAAACAATTTGATATTTAAAGTTTTCTATTGTCACTTTCTAGAAACAAATGTATAGTAAATAAGTAATTACAAGTGTAAAGACAGGTGAATAGAATGGTGCAAGCAAAAGAACAGGAAACGGTACATGTACAGCCACTTTCCCGTAATAAATTGTTAGGAGTGGCAGGGGTAGGATGGATGTTTGATGCGATGGATGTCGGGATTCTCTCGTTCGTCATAGCAGCTATCAGTGTGGATTGGGGTTTGAATTCCACGCAGATGGGATGGATCGGTAGTGTCAATTCCATTGGGATGGCAGTTGGCGCATTACTGTTTGGGGTATTGGCAGATAAAGTAGGACGCAAGCAAATCTTCATGTGGACATTAGTTCTTTTTTCTGTAGCAAGCGGCCTTTCAGCCTTCGCTGCCACATTAACGGTATTTCTCGTTTTACGGTTTTTAATCGGAATGGGGCTTGGCGGTGAACTGCCTGTTGCCTCGACTCTTGTTTCGGAAAGTGTAGAAGCGGAAGAACGCGGACGGATCGTTGTATTACTTGAAAGTTTTTGGGCAGGGGGCTGGCTTATAGCAGCCGTTATTTCCTATTTTGTCATTCCGGCAGATTTCTGGCCGGTTGAAGGCTGGCGCATTGCCTTATTATTGACAGCATTACCGGCATTTTATGCAGTCTATATCCGGTTGAAATTACCGGATTCCCCGCAATTTGCCGTAAAGGCCGAAACAAAAAAACGCTCCATCTTTCAAAACATGGCAGCTGTTTGGTCTAAGGAATATGCAAAATCTACCCTCATGATGTGGATTTTATGGTTTGCTGTTGTTTTTTCTTATTACGGTATGTTCCTTTGGTTACCGAGTGTCATGGTCGGAAAGGGGTTTGATTTAATTTCCAGCTTTAAATATGTATTGGTCATGACATTAGCCCAATTGCCTGGATATTTTACGGCAGCCTGGTTTATCGAAAGGTTTGGACGTAAGTTTGTGCTTGTTTTATATTTAACAGGAACAGCTGCCAGCGCCGTTGTGTTTGGCAATGCAGAAACGATATCGGTTCTTCTGATCTCGGGTATGCTGCTGTCTTTCTTTAATTTAGGCGCATGGGGAGCTTTGTACGCCTATACACCGGAGCAGTACCCCGCTGTTATACGCGGTACCGGGGCAGGAATGGCAGCAGCAGTAGGTCGAGTAGGAGGGATTTTCGGTCCTCTGCTTGTCGGGTTGCTGCTAGGGAAAGGATACGGATACGGCACGATTTTCACCATTTTTTGTATCGCTATTTTAATTGGGGCAGCAGCTGTCATTTTTTTAGGAAAAGAAACGAAACAAACAGAATTACGTTAGCTTAACAAGAGGGAAACGAATGCCGAAAAGCATATCAGTTTCTCTCTTTTTTGTATATCGATGAGTAGGGGAATATGTTCCTTTCCAAGAAAGATGAAAAGAAGTTATTAAATCTTTTAGACATTTTTATTAAAAGCAGGCGTTTTGCCGTTTTTGTACCGAAAACGTTTTTGTTCATTAAAGCGACGAAGTTTTTTCAGAAAAATCATTGTATTCACTAATTATTCATGTTAATGTATTTTTTATTATATGGACCATCTTATGAATTAGGTTGACATCGCTGAAACCATTCAATTATTGAAAAAAGAAAGGAAATGAGGTATGAGTATTTGCGACAGTATTAAAAAAAAATACATCAGATTGTCCAAAGGGCAACGTAAGGTAGCGCAATTTGTAATTGATAATCCGACTATTATTACAACGCAAGTGGCTTCTGAAGTAGGTAGACAAGCTGGCGTAAGTGAGTCAACAGTGATTCGTTTTTGTTATGCAATGGATTTATCAGGCTTTAACGAGCTCCAACAAAAAATAAAAGAGTATTTAATCGAAAAAAACGGGGCTGCTCCCCAGGCTTTAAAAAAGCGTATCTATAAAAAACAGAATATTCCATGTAATGAAGTCATGTCCAGAGATGTAGATGGTATTATAGAGCTGATGCAAAATATTAGTGAGCCTGATTTTACAAAAACAATTAACATACTCCACAGTGCAGAGCGCATATTTATTTTAGGGATGAGGGAGTCGACTCCAGCGGCCTTGTTCCTATACAACAGTTTGGCACCTTATCGGAATGAAGTATATTTCATGAGTTACAAGACAGAAAGAATGGCAATCGATTTAACAAAGATGAATGAAAAATCCGTTCTTTTTGTAGTAGAGGTCAACGAACATGAGGAAGATGTCCGGGCGGTAGTGGAATTAGTAAAACGAAAAAACTGCAAGGTAATTGCTGTTACAGAAGAGGAGCCTTGTCTTTTGCAAGAACAGGCGGATCTCCTCTTTACTGTAGGAAAAGACAGTCAAAAAGTTATTGCATGTGATATTGCCATTTTCTCTCTGCTGCACGCAATCGTTGAACGCATGGTTATGCAGCATAAAGAGCATTATCAAACTGTTAGCAGTAAAAGTAAAAACTATATGACTGATGCTTTAATGGAAACGGTCTGAAATAAAACTGCCCGGTAAGACAACCTTACCGGGCAGTTTTATTATTTTGGCAAAAATTTGCTGTAGTAGAATTCATCCTGAAGTTCATCTTCAATCTTGAAGGAGCCTTTTCTTGTTCCTTCACATACGTAACCATTTTTTTCGAACAATGCCTTTGCCTTTTCATTAGTAACAACGATTTGTGCTTCTAATCGTTCGATTTGATGCTCCGCACACCAGGATTCGGCTTGGTTAAGCAATGAAGTACCTATACCAATATTCTGATATGCTTCTATCACACCAATGCGTAAAGAGGCTACATGTTTCGTACGGGAAGATGTATGGCCGTTAATCAGGGTATAGCCAGCGAATTCACCGTTTACAATACAAAGTAGAATAGTGCTTGTTTTTGTTTTTCGCCATTCAGTCAAAACTTTTCTGACTTGCTGAACGGTTAAATTTTGCTCATTACAATCATAATATTCGAAATGGCATTCATTAAATACGGTTTCCTGCAGGTTAATGAATGCGCGGGCATCATCGCTTTCGATCGGGCGGATGATATATGTATGGGCATTGTTTCCTTGAGCTTCACCGTCATTCTCATTATTTGATACACGGGAGAAAGTTACAGATCTACCCAGTTTTACATCTATTACATTGTAGTTAGCGTTGACCCATGATAAGTAATGGGAAAGGGGCGGCTTTGTTTTCTTCCACCAGCTTAAATTTAAATAAGCTGCATTGGGCAATTCCTGACCCATAATATTTTCGATTGCTTCATACGTCAGCGTTATTTCAGGTTGAGTGGAATTTTGGAAGAACTCAGCTAATGGAATGTATTTCTTCTCCATTTTCTTCGTCATAAGAATCCTCGTTTCTGTTTTAAATAAAGTGTCATTACCCTATAATTTTATCATAAAAGGCATTTTTTTAATAATGATTCGCGGCAAAATATACAATAATTTTCATCCTTCTTTGGTTGAATGTGACAGATTTCCTCAAAAAGTAATTAGATAAATTATTTTGGGTACTTTTAAGAAAATGGAGATGAAAAATGAAGGATGACAATACGTCTTTGGACAATATCCTGTTAGCTTTCAAAACCAAAATACAGCAATAAAAAGTTCTATTTTTCTTCCTGTATCGAGGTATGTTAAAATGAATTCGGTAAATACAAGTAGATTGCATTCTATAGGAGGAATAAGATTAAGATGAGTAACGTATTAGTGTTCGGTCACAAAAACCCAGATACAGATACTATTACATCTGCCATTGTATATGCGTATGTAAAACAGCAGCTTGGGGTAGATGCAGAGGCAGTGAGATTAGGCGAAATAAACAATGAAACGAAATTTGCTTTGGAAAAGTTCGGCTTCGAAGCTCCCCGCCTTATTTCAAACGTAAAGGAAGAAGCAGAAAGAGTCATTCTAGTCGACCATAATGAATTCCAGCAATCCGCTGATGGGATTGAAGAAGTGCAAATCGCAGAGGTGATTGATCATCATCGTATCGCTAACTTCCAAACAGCAGATCCACTTTACTTCCGTGCAGAGCCTGTTGGATGTACAGCAACAATCTTAAATAAAATTTTTAAAGAAAATAGCATAGAGATTCCGGCAAATATTGCAGGGCTTATGCTATCAGCTATTGTATCCGATACATTGCTGTTTAAATCTCCAACATGCACAGAGCAAGATGTACAGGCCGGTAAGGAATTGGCAGCCATTGCAGGCGTCGATGCAGCAGAATATGGATTGGCTATGTTAAAGGCAGGTGCCGATCTTTCCGATAAATCATTAGAGGATTTACTTTCTTTAGATGCAAAAGGCTTTGAATTCGGAGAATACAAAGCTGTTGTTGCACAGGTAAATGCTGTTGATGTTGAGGATGTATTAGGCCGTCAGGAAGAGCTGACAAACCTGTTGAATAAAAATGCGGCGGATAATGGATTAGATCTATTCTTCTTCGTTGTAACGGATATTTTAAATAATGATTCAACTGCTGTAGCTGTAGGACAAGTGGCAGAAGCAGCGGCAAAAGCGTTCGGTTCCGAAATCGTAAACGGCCGCATCAGCCTGCCTGGCGTTGTATCACGCAAAAAACAAATTGTCCCTGTATTGACAGAGGCATTTAAATAATATGAAGAAAGGATGCCGTTTTAGGCATCCTTTTTATCTAATTCCAACGGGTAAACAGCAGGTCCCTCAATTACCTTTCCTTTAGCATTAAAGCGAGAACCGTGACAAGGACAGTCCCATGTCTGGTCTCCTTCATTCCATCTTGTTTTACAGCCAAGATGTGTACATGTCGGTGCTTCATTTCGAGCAACATGCCCTTTTATAAATTCAGCCCCCATGAAACCGGTGTTTTTAAGTCCCTCCTGTAAGCCTTCGAGCCCTTGGTGGCGTGTTGGTTTATAGATAGCGCTTGCAGGGTGTTCCTGCTTATCCATGCAGCTTGCTAAAATCTCCCCGGCTACTAGGGAGTTAGACAATCCCCATTGGTCGTAGCCTGTTGCAATGTAAATCGTATCGCTGCTCTTTACAAATGGACCTACGTAAGGGATATCATCCGGTGTTTGCATATCCTGGTTACTCCACAGGTATTCAGGGGCCGGAAGATTAAAGACCGTTTGAAGTTCCTGTGTAAATGCATCGTAGTAGTTGTTTGTTTCAGTGACAGTTCCAGCAGGATGCTCTCCACCCCCATAAACGAAGTAGAGCTTTCCGCCAACCTCGGCGGTTCTTATCGTACGACTTGGATTTTCTACACTAATATATTGACCCAGCAGCAGCTCGGATGTCGGTGCGGCTGTTAAATAGGAGCGCTTGATAGCAAGCTTAGCCGTGTACATTCGCGGAAGAGATGAAATCGGATAATGCGTGCAGAGAATCAATTTTTGGAAATGAACACGTGCATCGTTTGCCAGCTGTACATAATCTTCATTAACAGTTGTCACACGGGAGTTCGTATGAATCCTAGCTCCTTCTTTAATGGCAAGATTCGCCAGATGGGTCACTAGTTCAGTCGGATCTACTTGTGCCTCATTTTCAATAGCAAGTGCCAGCGTGACATCAAAAGGCAGTTCTGTCTCATTTGTTGCATGGGAAGGAATACCGATTTTCTGATAAGCTTCATATTCCTTTTGTAAATCCCTCTTCCCTTGCTCTGTTGTTGCATATATATAGGATGTAGCGCGACGATAAAGAGAAGGCGGCAGCTCCTGCAGCAGTCTGTCGATTGCCTGTCGGTTTGCCTCGTAATAGACGGTGGCATCCTCTAGCGGAAGCTTGGAATATTTAAGACCATGCTGAACCGTAAGCTTTCCTGTAGAAAACGAGGTCGCTCCTGCACCAATCGATTCCTTTCCTTCGAGTAAAACGACGTCGTGCCCATTTTTTGCAAGGAGATAAGCTGTATAAATTCCCGACAATCCACCGCCGGCCACACAAATTTCACATCTGTCATCTTGTGTTAATTCAGTCGTCGAGACTAGCTTTTTTGCTTCCAGCCATAGAGATTTTTTCATAATTATCCAACCTACTTTGTTAGTTTTTATTAAGTATTGGGTAAATATCCTTGCAATATTCATTGAGCGTATTAATTGTGGGAGTGAGGAACTCCTCGTTACAATAAAGAAAAAGGAGGCCGATTACATGAAAATAGAAATATGGTCAGATTATGTATGCCCATTTTGCTATATTGGTAAACGCCAATTGGAAATGGCAATTAAAGAATCAGGCTATGAAGAACAGATCGAAGTAGAATATAAAAGCTTTCTATTAGACCCCTCTACACCGATTGATATGGAAGAGCCAATTTATACGGCGCTGTCAAAGAAGTATAATTTATCAGAGGAAGAAGCAAAAAAAATGACAGGTAATATTGCGGAGCGCGCAACAGAAGTTGGTCTTGAATATAATTTTGATGAAATGAAGACGGCCAATACTATGGCTGCACACCGCTTGGCGAAGTTAGCGAATGAGCTGGGAAAAGAGCCTGCTTATAATGAACGCCTAATGAAAGCTTATTTTTTAGAAGGAGAGGCAATTGGCCGTCCGGATGTATTGAAGCGGCTTGCAGCAGAAGTAGGGCTTGATCAGGCGAAAGTGGAAGAGGTTCTTGCCGGTCGTCAATTTGAGGATGCTGTAGAAGCGGACATTTATGAAGCACAGCAAATAGGTGTACGGGGAGTACCTTTTTTTGTAATTAATAAGAAGTATGGGATATCCGGTGCTCAGCCACAGCCTTTATTTGCCCAGACGATTGAACAGGCCGCAGCAGAAGCCGGCTTAAGAAAACCGATACAGCTTGTAGGTGAAGGCGGGGCAACATGCTCTGATGGCGAATGTGAAATATAAATTCAGTCAAAAGTAGGAAAGCGATTTAGTTGAAAAAAGTAAGGTTCTCTATTATTATGTAATTATATCTTGAATTCGAGATAAAAATATTCGTGATAATTGAGGAGAATAGTAGAAATGACAAACGTATTAGTAGTAAAAGCAAACAACCGCCCGGACGGCGTTTCAACAAAAATGTATGAAACTTTTATGGCAGAAGCTGCAAAAGTAGAAGGTCTAAATGTAACAACATTTGATGTCTTCGAGGAAAACCTGCCTTACTTTGGCCAAGAGTTATTCAACGCTTTCGGTAAAGCACAAGCAGGCGAAGAATTATCAGACATCCAAGCAGCTTCTTTAGCGGCTTTCAATAAAACTCGGGAAGCGCTATCTGCTGCTGAAGTAGTAGTATTCGCCTTCCCGCTTTGGAACCTTACAATTCCAGCAGCATTACAATCATTTATTGATTACACATACGGTGCGGGCTATTCATTTAAATATGATGAGAATGGTAACCTAGTAAGCTTAATGACTGATAAAAAATACATCGCTTTATCTGCACGCGGCGGCATCTATTCAACACCGGAAACTGCTCCAATGGAAATGGCAGCAACATACGTTCATAATGTAATCGGCGGAGTTTATGGCATGACGAAATTAGACGAAGTAGTGATCGAAGGACATAACGCTGATCCGGCAAATGCGGAAGCAATTATCGCAGCTGGTTTAGAAAAAGTACAAGCAGCAGCTCAAAAATTAGCAAACGTTGCAGCGAAATAAAAAAATTTAGACACTTCTATTTGAAGTGTCTTTTATTTTCCAATTTTTGTTGTATGGTTTGACATTAGATGTCTGAATAGAGTCAGGATACTATTTCAAAGTAAAAATAGTGTGAAATGTTGGCGAGTTGTATGGTGAGAAAATCACTTATTTTTTTCTTTATATCATTAATATGTTATATCTTTGTATAAATGTTGTAGCCTAATAGGTAATGTGAATCAGTTATTTTTCATGAAAATGTTTTACAATTATTCCTGACAAAGGATATCAGGAGGTTACAAATGCGTAAAACTATTATGACAGGTACACTGGCTGCAGCCTTTTTAGCAACAGGTTTTGGACAAGTTTATATTGCGGAGGCAGCAGAAAATCCACAGGCACCCGTTACCCGTGGAGAATATGTTGTAGAGCTGATTAAGCATCTAGGTGTGGAAGTTGGAGACGGTACATCCATCACGTTTAAAGATGTTCCTAAAGAGCTGGCACCGTATGTAGAGAAAGCAGTAGAGTTAAAACTCATTACAGGGATCAATAAAGATACATTTGCCCCTGATCAACAGCTGACAAGACTTCATGCGTTTGTTATTGCTGGCCGCAGCTTACAGTTGGAAAATGCGCCGCTGTCTACATTGGATAAATTCAAAGATAGCAAAAATGTGGATGCTATGCATAAACAGGCATTAGCAAATGCAGCAGCAGCGAATGTTTTACAAGGTTTTATGGATGGCACAATCCGTTCTGCTAAAATTGTGACAGCAGGACAAATGGAGAATATTTTAGACCGCTTAATGGACAACATGCCATCAACACCAGTGGAAGATGAAGATAAGGTTACATTACGCGTGTTAGGTACTTCAGATATCCATACGAACTTGGCAAACTATAATTACTACTCAGATAAAGAAGACAATACGATTGGACTTGCTAATACCGCAGCATTGATTAAAAAAGCACAAGCTGAAAATCCAAACAGCATCCTTCTTGACAACGGGGACCTGATCCAAGGTACACCGCTTGGCACTTATGCGGCGTTGAAAAAACCTTTACAGAAGGGCGAAGTACACCCGGCTGTAGCGGCATTAAATATTTTAGGATATGATGCAGCGACATTTGGAAATCACGAATTTAACTACGGTCTCGACTTCCTCGGCGAAACGATGGATGACGCAGAATTTGACTGGGTAAATGCCAACGTGCGAGATGCTGCTACAGGAGAAAACTACTTCAAGCCTTATACGATTTTAAACGAGGAAGTCGTGGATGAGGACGGAGAAAAACACACGATTAAAGTAGGGGTAACAGGGATTGTACCTCAGCAAATTTTAGGATGGGACGCGATTCATTTAACAGGAAAAGTGACTGTGGATGATCCGATTGAAGCATTGGAAGCTACTATTCCGCAAATGGAAGAAGCGGGCGCTGATGTGATTGTCGTATTATCACACTCCGGTATTGGTTCTGATACATATGTAAAAGGAACCGAAAACGTAGGCTACCAAATTACAGCATTAGAAGGTGTGGATGCAGTGATCACTGGCCACTCTCATCAAAAATTCCCTGGAGATTATGCGGACCTGGAAAATGTGGATTCTGAAAAGGGTACGATCAATGGTACACCGACAATCATGCCGGGCGCTTATGGCGCTTACCTGGGGGTAATCGATTTAGATCTTGAGCTAGTAGATGGTGAATGGGTCGTAAATGATGGAACAGGTGAAATCCGTTCGATTGAAGGTGTAAAAGCAGATCAAGAGGTACTGACAGCTGTGAAAGAAGCACATGAAGGTACAATTGATTATATTCGCCAACCGGTTGGTGAAACAGCAACGCCAATTAACAGTTATTTCGGCTTAGTACAGGATACGGCTGCTATTGAGATTATTACCGCAGCCCAAACAGCCTATGTGAAGAAGCAAGTTGCAGGCACGAAGGATGAAAACCTGCCAATTTTATCAGCCGGAGCTCCGTTCAAAGCAGGATCCCGTGATAATGCAGCAGATTATACGAATATTTCCGCCGGTCCATTAGCGATTAAAAATATGGCAGACATTTATCATTACGATAATACGATTGCTACGGTAAAGGTATCAGGAGCAGACGTTATTGAATGGCTGGAAATGGCAGCGGGTGTATTTGCTACAATTGACCCTGCTTCCACTGAAGAACAAAATATTATCGATGCTGAGGCCCGCTCTTATAACTTCGATGTTTTAGACGGGATCACTTATGAAATCGATGTCACTTCTCCGGCAAAATATGACCGCCGCGGCGCTGTCACAAACGAAAAGGCAAACCGTATTAAAAACGTACAATATAACGGAAAACCAATTGATTTAACGCAGGAGTTTTTAGTAGTAGCTAACAACTACCGGGTAGGCGGTTCTTACGGAGCGACATTCGTAAAAGAGGATGACTCGAATTTAACGGTTTATGCTTATGAAAACCGGGAAGCAATTGTCGACTATATTATCGACAAAGGGACAATCAATGTAACACCGGATAACAACTGGAAGTTCACCGCATTCCCAGCGAATACAAATGTTGTGTTCCGTACTGCGGATGTAGCGAAAAACTATATTCCGAAAGACAGCAATATTGAATATATTGGGGAAGACAAAAACGGCTTCGGTAAATTCCAGCTAAAATAAGAACAAAGGCTACCTACTTCTTTTGAAGGCGGGTAGCCTTTTTATATGAGGAAAATCGCTCCGGGAAAATAGGGGACACGCTATTAGAGCCGTACCTCCGCAAAAAAGCATCCAGCCAGAGCGAAAATCAACCCGATGCTACGGTGATGAACCCTGTTTATGTATTGATTACAATATAAAGGATTTTACCGTAAAGAATGCATCTTTCATAACGAAATAGAAGAAGGAGAAATAGTATAGAGAAGGGTGAAGGAAAATTTACTTTCCTTTGAAATATCGTTAAAATAAACGAAGTAGAGGTGACCAAAATGAAAGAAACAGCATTATGTCCTCGATTAGCCAAGGCCATGGACCTAATCGGCAAAAGGTGGACAGCTTTAATTATTTATCAGTTACTAAGTGGGCCACAACGTTTTAATGCTATCGAGACCGCTTTACCAATCAGTGGGCGATTACTTTCGGAACGTTTAAAGGAATTGGAAAAAGAGGGCGTTGTCGAGCGTAAAGTGTATTCAGAAGTACCGGTCCGTGTCGAATATTCTTTAACACAAAAGGGTCGATCTTTAGAAGGTGCTGTTCGCGAAATTGAAAATTGGGCACAAAATTGGACGTAAGGAAAGGGTAGGTCTTACATGACAGTAGAAAAATGGGCATCGGATTTAGCCCAAATTGTAAATCCGGAAAACATCAAGTGTAATGAATCATTAAAACAATATACAATGACTAGATTAGGAGGTAAGGCCGACATTTTTGTCATGCCGGGAACGGAAGAAGAAGCACAAAAAGTCGTGCAGTACGCTTATCAACATCAAGTGCCATTGTTAATGCTTGGAAATGGTTCAAACATGGTTGTACGAGATGGCGGTGTGCGGGGGATTGTCCTGAATTTTGCCAAGCTTGACGGTATTCATATTGAGGGTGAAACGGTCATTGCCCAGGCGGGTGCCCTTATTATAGATGTATCTAAACAGGCAGCGTCCGAGAGCTTAACAGGCTTGGAATTTGCTTGTGGTATTCCTGGCTCTATTGGAGGAGCTATGGCTATGAATGCAGGAGCTTATGGCGGTGAAATCAAGGATGTCATCATCGATTGCACTGTGTTGACACAAGAGGGAGAGCGTCTTGTGCTAACGAAGGATGAGCTGGAGCTGGCTTACCGGAAAAGTGTCATTGCGAAAAAAGGCTATTATGTTCTGAACGCGAAATTCCAGCTCGCAAAAGGCGACCAGCAGGAAATAGATGCGAAGATTGCCGATTTAACTTATCAACGTGAGTTAAAGCAGCCGTTGGAATATCCATCGGCAGGCAGTGTTTTTAAACGCCCGCCAGGTTATTTTGCCGGAAAGCTAATTCAAGACAGCGGCCTGCAGGGAAAAGGTGTCGGTGGTGCAGAGGTCTCTACAAAGCATGCCGGTTTTATTATTAATAAAAATAACGCGACAGCAACTGACTACATCGAAACGATTAAAATGGTGCAACGCACAGTAAAGGAAAAGTTCGATGTGGAGCTGGAAATGGAAGTAAAAATCGTCGGTGAAGATGAATGAAAGTAAGGGAAGGGTCCGCTGCTGGTTGGCGGACTCTTTTTACTAAAGGATAGGCAACTGTACGTTTTTTTACCGTAAAAGGAGAAAAAAGATGAAATTTATTTCATGGAATGTGAATGGTATTCGGGCTTGTGTAACAAAGGGCTTTCTAGATTATTTTAAGGAAATGGATGCTGATTTTTTTTGTATCCAGGAATCAAAATGCCAAGCCGGGCAGGTGGAACTGCCGCTGGAAGGCTATTATCAATATTGGAATTATGCCCAAAAGAAAGGGTACTCAGGTACTGCTGTTTTTACAAAGCATAAACCGTTAAGTGTATCATATGGTGTAGGAGAAGAGGAAACAGAGGCAGAGGGACGTATTATTACGTTGGAGTATAGAGACTTTTATTTAGTGAATGTTTATACTCCGAACGCCCAAAGAGATCTTGCCCGGCTGCCATACCGGCTTCAATGGGAAGACCGTCTTGCCCTTTATCTTAAGCAGCTTGATACAAAAAAGCCGGTCATTTACTGCGGCGATTTAAACGTGGCTTACCAAGACATTGACCTGAAAAACGCAAAAGCAAACCAGGGAAATTCCGGCGTGACGATAGAGGAGAGGGGAAAGATGAAAGCTTTACTGGCAGCTGGTTTTACAGATTCATTCCGACACTTCTATCCGGACCGTACGGATATTTATACATGGTGGAGCTATATGGCAAAAGTGCGGGAACGTAATATTGGCTGGCGTATTGATTACTTTATTGTTTCTGACCGACTTGTCCCGCAATTACAAAAAGCTGATATTCACCCGCATGTATTAGGCAGCGATCATTGTCCTATTGTACTTGAAGTAGAAAATTTATGTATTTAAACAGTGGAATCTCTCGTATATTAGAGGGATTCTGCTTTTTTATATAGAAAATACCTAGTGGGGGGATGGTGCTATGAGAAAAGGGAATAAGCTGTTCCATACTGCTTTATGGGTACTTGGTGTGACAGCGGGTCTGATTGTCATTTTACTTATTGTATTTAATTTTTACATAGGAAGCTCAAAGCCGATTATTGAAGGAGAGCTGACTGTATCCATTTTAGAGGAGAATGTTAAGGTAGTAAGGGATGGAGCCGGCGTACCGCATATTGAGGCACTGTCGGATGCAGACCTTTATCGGGCCCAAGGCTATGTACAGGCTCAGGACCGTCTGTTTCAAATGGATTTAGCAAGAAGGCAGGCAAGCGGGCGCCTGGCGGAGGTAGTAGGAGCGGCAGCTGTAGAAAAGGATAAGTTTTTCCGTACCTTTAGTTTGCGTGACGCAGCAGAAAAATCATGGGATGGATATGATGCAGATGCAAAGCAAGTACTTGAATGGTTTGCAGAAGGCGTAAATGCCTTTATAGAAGAAGATCGGTTGTCCTATGAATTCAAGCTGCTGGGATATGAACCTGAGCCATGGACCCCACTTGATTCTTTAACGATTGGCAAATATATGGCGTATGATCTTGGAGGGAATTGGAATCTGCTCGCATTTCGTCACTGGGCATTAAACAATCTACCGGAGGAACAGGCTGCAGAGCTGATTGTAGATTATCCCGAGGAAGCACGTTCCATTATTGAAGCAAATCGAAAGTCAGAAGTGAAAGTAGCAGGAACATTTCCGTTAGAAGCCATTCCAAATGAGTTCAATGGCAGTAATAACTGGGTAGTTTCGGGAGCGAAGTCGGAAACAGGTATGCCTTTACTTGCAGATGACCCGCATCTGGGACTGGGTACACCGTCCATTTGGTATCAGATGCACCTGCAGTCGCCACAGCAGAATGTAAGCGGTGTTATCTTTGCAGGGGTCCCCGGTATTATTTTAGGTCACAATGATGAGGTGGCATGGGGAGTAACAAACGTTAACCCGCAGGTGCAGGATTTGTATATTGAAAAGCAGCATCCAGATCATCCTCATGAATTTTTATATGACGGCCAATATTATAAAGCGGAAGTAAGGGATGAACCGATTCATGTAAAAGGCGGCGAGATTGTAGATTTTGAGGTAGTCGTAACAAAACATGGACCTGTTATCTCCGAGCTTGTATTTGAGGAAGAGCCGGTAGGGGAAGTATTTGCGATGCAATGGACAGCGCTTGAGCCGACACGTGAACTGCAGGCCGTGCTGGGCTTTAATAAAGCAGAAAACTGGGATGATTTTGATCTGGCTCTGCGTGATTTCATGGCGCCTGCACAGAATTTTGTATTTGCTGATACAACAGGAACGATTGCCTACCGGGCAAATGGCAACATCCCAATCCGTAAAATAGGGGAAGGAAAGCTCCCGGTTCCGGGAGATTCATCCGATTACGGATGGGAAGGATATATTCCGTATGAAGAGCTCCCGACCGTAATCAATCCGAAAGAAGGCTATATTGCAACAGCCAATAATAAAATCGTAGGGGAAGAATACCCTTATTACATTACAGATTTTTGGGCACAGCCATATCGTTTTGAGCGTATCGTGGATTTGCTGGAATCCAAGGAGAAGCTGTCTGTTCAAGATATGAAAGCCATACAGATGGATACTGTTAATTTATACGCAGCAGAATTTTTGCCTTACTTCCTTAAAACGATTAAGAAAACAGATGTCGACGGCAAATATGCGGACATTATTGCTTCTTTGGAAGCTTGGGATTATAACGAAACGACTGATGCGCCGCAACCCCTTGTATTTAACTTCCTGATAGAAGAGCTGAAGGAAGCATTATTCGCTGAAGAAATGCCGGAAGATGTTTACACGATGATGCCAGGGAAATATCAGGTTATGGATAATATGCTCAGGGACGCTTATAAAGGAAATGAAGGTATATGGATAGAAAAAGCCGGGGGATTAGAAACACTTGTATATACAGCGTTTGAAGAAACGATAGAGAAACTGAAGGATACGTATGGACGTAATTATAAAAAATGGGAATGGGGCGATTTCCACCAGCTTACATTTGACCATTCGATTTCTGCAGCAAATGACCTGATTGCCTGGTATTTAAATCCTGTATCACAGCCGGTTGGCGGTTCAAGAACAACCGTCCAGGCAGCAGGAAACCGGGCTAACGGTGAAGTTAATCACGGGGCATCATGGCGCTTTGTAGTAGATGTGGGGGATTTATCAAAAGCAGACCATATTGTCGGTCCCGGCCAAAGCGGGCATAAGAAGTCAGAATGGTATCATGACCAGGTAGATGACTGGGCGGAAGGAAACTACCATACAACAAGGACAGATGGGGAATACGACCATACAAATGAGCTGTTATTAAAAGCGGGCAGATAAAATAGATGTTTGTATAGGTCTTTCATTCAGGAAGCAGCATGCTATAGCAATCCTATACAGGAACAAGAGAAGGAAGATTCCAAAGGCACTAGCCAGTGGAATCTTCCTTTTTAAAGTCAAATAAATATTTGAACGTTTAGAAAATATTGCATATACTAATAACAATCAAATCTATATTTGAATGAGGGTGGAATATGGTGAAAGAAGTGTGTGCAGTAACGGAAATTCATACGGAAGTTGTCGGACGTGTACAAAAGCAGATGCCTGATTTATCTAAGGTAGCGAGCTTTCTAAAGGCGCTTGCTGATCAGACGAGATTAAAGATCGCTTATGCTTTAACGATAGAATCAGCATTATGTGTATGTGATGTGGCAGAAATCATCGGCTCATCTGTGGCAACAGCTTCCCATCATTTACGATATTTGAAGGAGCACGGCTTGGCAAAATCCTACCGGGAAGGCAAGATGGTTTATTATTCCCTTGCAGATAACCATGTATTTCAAATTGTGACGATAGCTTATGAACATTCAAAGGAAGTGGATGAAGATGGCAGTAAAGGAGAAGCAGCAATATAGGCTGCAAAATTTGTCGTGTGCAAACTGCGCAGCAAAATTTGAAAAGAATATAAAGGATATACCGACAGTAGAGGAATGCCAGCTGAATTTTGGAGCGGCAAAGCTGACGGTTGTAGGAGAAGTGACGATAGAACAGCTCGAAGCAGCAGGCGCTTTTGATGGGATCAAGGTGACGAAAGCAGAAGAGAGAGCCAAAAAAGCAATCCCATTTTATCAACGGAAGGAGAATATACTAGCAGGAATCTCTCTTCTTTTTATTTTGAGCTCCCTTATTTACAGTATAGGACGGGGAGAAGAGAATCTCCTTTCGACGGTTCTTTACTTTTTTGCCATTATGATTGGCGGTATAAGCATCTTTAAGACAGGTCTGCGCAATCTTATGCGATTTGAATTTGATATGAAGACATTAATGACCATTGCCATTATAGGAGCAGCAATTATTGGAGAATGGCAGGAAGCAGCAATTGTCGTCTTTTTGTTTGCTGTAAGTGAGGCACTTGAAGCCTACTCGATGAACAAGGCGCGCCAGTCGATTGAACGGCTGATGGAAATAGCACCGCCTGTAGCGCTGGTCAAGCGGGCACATGGCAGCCATTCTCATGAAATAGAAGTACCAACAGAAGAAATTATAATAGGTGATTTATTAATAGTGAAGCCGGGGCAGAAGATTGCGATGGATGGTGTGGTCGTAAATGGATCTTCCGCTGTCAATCAGGCAGCTATTACAGGAGAATCTATTCCGGTGAAGAAGGAAATGGGAGACGAGGTTTTTGCGGGAACGCTTAACGAAGAAGGCGCGTTGGAAGTAAAGGTAACGAAGCTGGCGGCGGATACGACGATTGCCAAAATTATTCACCTTGTAGAGGAAGCACAGGCTGAAAAGGCGCCATCTCAAAAGTTCGTCGATCAATTTGCCAAATACTATACACCACTTATTATGCTGGTGGCACTGCTGGTTGCCGTTGTTCCTCCTATTTTCACAGGAGATTGGCAGCAGTGGATCTATCAGGGTCTTGCTGTATTAGTAGTGGGCTGTCCTTGTGCCCTCGTCATTTCAACCCCTGTAGCGATTGTGACTGCAATTGGGAATGCAGCAAAGCAAGGCGTGCTCATTAAAGGCGGGGTGTATCTGGAGGAGCTTGCCCGTACAAAGGCGATTGCATTTGACAAGACAGGTACGCTCACGAAAGGTAAGCCCGAAGTAACAGATAGTAAGATAGTAGTGCGTAATATGACGGAAAAGGAGTTTCTGCGGTTAGTTGGGACGGTAGAAAAAAACTCGCAGCATCCATTAGCCGGAGCAATTCTGGCAAAGGCACAGGATTTACAAGTTTTATTGGCAGAGCCGGTCAATTTCAACTCTGTAACCGGTAAAGGTGCTTATGCGGTAGTAGATGGAATAAAAGTGAATGTAGGAAGCATTGAATGGATTGAATCCCAGGTTTCGCTGGAGCCGGATGTAAAGCAATATGTTGAACAGCTGGCAAGACAGGGGAAATCCGTGATCGCAGCTGCTACAGAACAACAGCTTCTCGGCATTATTGCCATTGCCGATCAATTACGTGGTAATAGTAAACAAGTAGTCAGCGAATTAACGATGAGCGGGATAAAAACAATGATGCTAACAGGTGATGCCGAGCTCACGGCTTCTGCTATTGCAGGAAAGCTGCAGTTAACGGAGACAAGAGCGTCCCTGCTGCCGGCCGATAAGCTTGAGGCCATAAGAGAATTCCAGCAAAGGTACGGCTCTGTTGCCATGGTAGGCGATGGGGTGAATGATGCGCCGGCATTAGCGGCTGCTTCGATTGGCATTGCTATGGGTGGGGCCGGGACAGATGCTGCGCTTGAAACAGCCGATATTGTCTTGATGGGAGACAATGTCGAAAAAATACCAGGCATCATCCGGCTCAGCAAAAAAACGTTATCTATCATCAAACAAAATATCGCCTTTGCTCTAGGGTTAAAGGCAATTGCCCTCCTGCTCGTCATTCCGGGCTGGCTTACGTTATGGATTGCCATCTTTGCCGATATGGGTGCAACCTTACTTGTTGTATTAAACTCGCTGCGCCTGATGAAAAAGGAAAGGTAAAACTGTGTAAACAACATGCCATATTATCCTCGAGTTTTGAAAAAAGAATTGTCTAGTTGAGTTCCTGTTTTGATAGTTATATGATAAAGTGAGCATACATTAACAAAAAAAACGAGGCGAAGGAAATATATGGATCAACCTTTACTAGTCAATGTTACGGAGGAAATTGTTCGGGGATTGGTAAATTTTCTGCTGTACGGCAATGACTATCAAACATTCTGCCATTGTGAACAATGTAAGCTGGATGTCATGGCCATTGCGTTGAATGCACTGCCTCCGAGATATGTGACATCTCCCCAATGGCGGGATGTAGTGTTTAACGAAATGAATACACCAGAGAGCCTTGAGGAAATTAATAAACAAATAATCCATGCAATTCATAAAGTAGGGCACAAACCTAAACATTCCAAATGAGCCGGATCAAGTGTATTCGGCTCGTTTTTGTTTTCAGTTAACTTTTTGCAGAAGATTGTAGTAAACTTATACTAGCAATAGGAAAGTGAGGAGACAGGATATGCCGACACCTAGTATGGAGGACCACATCGAACAAATTTACTTATTAATTGAGAATAAAGGGTATGCACGTGTGTCCGACATTGCAGAAGCATTATCTGTTCTACCTTCCTCAGTTACAAAAATGGTCCAAAAATTAGATAAAGACGGATATTTGGTATACGAAAAGTATAGAGGCTTAACATTGACACCTAAAGGGGAAAAGCTAGGCAAACGACTTGTTCAGCGGCATGAGCTGCTGGAACAGTTTTTACGTCTTATCGGTGTGGATGAAGACCGGATTTATCAGGATGTTGAGGGAATTGAACATCACTTAAGCTGGAATTCGATTGATCGGATTGCGGATTTAGTTCAATTAATGGAGGAACAACCGGATTTTATACAAAAGCTCGAAAAGATGAAAACACAGCAAAATGTGTGATGAAAGGGACGAATAAATGAATGAATGAATTAAAATCAGGACAAACTGTATCGCTGACTGTATTAGAGGAGCAGGGCTCGCGCTATATATTAACAAATGGCGATGTTGAAATACCATTAAACAGTTCAGATGTAACAGCGCCATTGGCAATTGGCGATCTTGTGGAAGTATTTTTATTTGCAGACCGCCGTGGTGATTTGCAGGCAACAACGGTATTACCTGCTGTACGACAAGGTGAATATGGCTGGGCCCGTGTTCTGAAAGTAACACGTGAAGGAGCTTATACTGATATCGGTACAACGAGGGAGGTCCTTGTAAAAGCGGAAGATCTGCCGGCCCTTCAAGAACTTTGGCCACAGCCGGGTGACCATTTGTATATGACTTTGCGGGTTGACCGAAACGGTGACTTATTCGGACGCTTAATAACGGAAGAAAAAGTGAATGATCTTTATGAAGGTGCATTAGAAGATATGCACAATAAAAACATTCCTGCGCGTCCATACCGGCTATTGCCTGTAGGCTCGTTTTTACTGGGAACAGATAGTCCGTACCGTATCTTTATTCACCATTCCGAAATGAAAGGCGAACCACGGCTTGGACAAGATGTAATGGTGCGAATTATCGATGTGAAAGAGGATGGCTCATTAAACGGCTCCCTTTTACCGCGTAAGCATGAGCGTCTTGGTGAAGATGCAGAGAAAATTATTGCCTATCTTGAAAGTGTAGGCGGTAAAATGCCATTTGGCGATAAATCCTCTCCTGAAGAGATCCAAGAAATGTTCGATATGAGTAAAGGTGCCTTTAAACGGGCGCTTGGTACATTAATGAAAGCACGGAAGATTAAACAGCAGGACGGTTGGACGGAAATTTTATAAGGAAAAAAGCAAAGGGGAGGAAAATAAATCGCAACCTTTTGCTTTTTTTAACGTATGTATTATCTGAAAGGGGAGGTTTTTAACTATGAAGCAAAAATATGTATCGCTCATGCTGGCGCTCATGCTGGCAGTGTTTGCTATCATTCCAGCACAGGCAGCAGCATCGGTTACAGAAACAAAGGCTATTAACGAAAAGCTCGGCGTACCGATTGTCGTATATGGAGCAAATCTTTCAGAAACAGAGAGAGAAATGGTAAAAACAGCTTTACGTATAAATGAAGAACCGGAAATTGACGAAATTACAGTTTCAGGGGAAGACCTTGTAAAATATATTAAAGACAGCAATGCAAGCTCACGTATGTATTCTTCGGCAAAAATTACACGCCAGGATGAAGGTAAAGGGCTTGTGATCAGCATTGTAACACCGGAAAATATTACGCAAGTATCAGCGGAAATGTACGCAAGTGCTATGCTGACAGCTGGTATTGAAGATGCGGTTGTTGAGGTAGCAGCGCCAAAGCCGGTAACAGGACACTCTGCTCTAGTAGGGATTTATAAGGCATATGAAGTGAAAACAGGAGAAACATTAGATATAGAGCGAACAGATGTAGCAAATGAAGAGCTTTCTGTAGCAACGACAATTGCAGAAAACGGGGATGTCTCGGAGGAAAGAGTGGCCGAGCTTTTGACAGAGATTAAGAAGGAAATTGCCGACAAATCACCGGCAACAAAGGAAGAGGTTCAGCAAATCGTAGATGAGCAGCTTTCAAAACTAAAAATCAATTTAAGTGAGCAAGATCGTAAACTATTAGTAGATTTAATGGATCAAATCCGGAATTTGGACATCGATTTTTCAAAATGGTCAGATCAATTATCTGATTTAAGTCAGAAGATCGAAGACAAGTTTGGTAGTATCAGGGATCTTGTGCAGGATGAAGGTTTTTGGGAAAATGTAAAGAATTTCTTCAAAAACTTGATTGATACGGTTTCCTCTTGGTTCTCTTCAGACAATGATACACAAACAGAATAATAGAGTATGCCCACTAGTATGTATTAGTAGTGGGCATTTTTTCATTATGCTATATTTAAAAAAAGGAGGGATAAGTAATGGAATTCACTTTAAACAAAACAGGTACACATAACGCTTT
>DEQA01000155.1:0-2885 GCA_002359075.1 Planococcaceae bacterium UBA3378 | reverse complement strand
AACTCCGCGGACAAGGGGTAGCTAAAAAACTGCTGGACAAAGCTGCCGGCTATGCACGGGAAAACAAGCTGAAAATGAATGCAACGTGCTCGTATGTAGTGTCAGCATTTGAAAATAGCGATGAGTACAACGATATAAAAGCATAAGGGTAAATGTAATGTAATTAAATAAAGGGCAAAGCGATTAGATCGCTTTGCCCTTTATTGATCGTTTAGAAGATAACCGTATAGATGAACATCGTTAAAATACCTGCTGCACCGAAGAAGCTAGTAACCTCTTTCCAATCATATGTGATATCTTTGCTTTTAAACATGCTCATCACTCCTTTTCCTGTCCTCGTTAATATACTAATATATGCCCACTTCATTCTTTCCTTAAACAATATAACCGTGGAAAACAAAGAGGAAAAAGTGGCCGTAAAATATTTAGGGAGTCGAAATAATGTTTAAAAGGAAGCGTTAAGGGTAAATATTCCACATAACAAACAGGTGGAGGGATTGACATGGCAAAGTTAAAAGGTAAAGGTGTTGTACTTGCCGGATTAGTAGCAGGTGCTGCCTCTTATTTAAGTAAAAAAGAAAACCGTGATAAAGCGATGGATTATTTCAATCAATTAAAAGGCAAGGCAAATCAATTTCAACAGGAAACAGGCGGCGTCCAAGGATTAGTAAGTAAAATAACAAATCCAGCTGACGCGACTCATACCCAAAATGTTCCCAATAAATCTGTAGAAGAAACAAAGGCTTCCGAACATACGAATAAGAAGGTTTCACCATCTGAAATGGCTGCCACAGGGAATGACGGACAGGTCGATGAGTCTTTAGCCGATGTTGCAGAAACAGCAGCGGAACCAGTTGACCTTGTACTTGAAGGTAATCATATGGTCGATGAAGGCGGGCAAACAACCGTACAGCATTATAACGAAGAGCAGGATCCTCAGGACTCTAAAAATAAGAAAAGACATTAATAAATAGTAAATAAAAATCGGTATTCCTAACGAGGGATACCTTTTTTGTGGCTGCAGCAGGAGATTAAAAAAAGATAACCCGGCAAACTAAGTTTGCCGGGTTATTAAAAAGCATTATGCTTTTGTAGATTCTTTTTTCATTGTTTTGTTATTCGCAAGATTCACATGCCATGAAAGAGCTTCCTCCAGAATATGAGGAGTTTGTGCATTACCAGTTGCTTCTACAGCACGGTTGTAGTAATCCCATAACTGCTCTTTAAAGTCTGGGTGAACGCAGTTTTCAATAATTAAAGGTACACGCTCTTTTGGAGCTAGACCACGTAAGTCAGCAATACCTTGTTCTGTTACAATTACATCTACATCGTGTTCTGTATGGTCTACGTGAGATACCATTGGTACGATGGAAGAAATTGCGCCGCCTTTAGCGTAGGATTTCGTTACAAAGATACCAAGACGAGCATTACGGGCGAAGTCACCAGAACCACCGATACCATTCATCATTTTTGAACCTGATACGTGAGTAGAGTTTACATTGCCGTAAATATCTAACTCAAGAGCTGTGTTGATTGAGATAAGGCCCAAACGACGGATGATCTCTGGGTGGTTAGAAATTTCCTGTGGACGTAAGCAGATTTTATCCGCATATTTTTCAAGATTGCCATATACTTTTTTCTGTAACTCTTCAGTTAACGTAATAGAAGTAGCAGAAGCGAATTTCACCTTGCCAGCATCGATTAAGTTAAATACAGCATCTTGAAGTACTTCAGAAGCTACAACTAAATCTTCAAATTCAGAATCAGCAAAGCCATCAAGTACCGCGTTTGCTACAGAGCCAACACCGGATTGAAGAGGCATTAAACTATTTGTTAAACGGCCGGCCTTAATTTCATCACGGAAGAAATCAAGAAGGATGTTTGCCATTGTTTGTGTTTCCTCATCAGGAGGAACAATTAAAGAAGGAGCATCTGGTTCTTCAGAAATAACGATTGCCTGGATTTTTTCCACTGGTACACGGATCCCAATTTCGCCAATACGTTGCTCAGCATTTGTCAATGGAATCGGTTCACGTTCACCTTGCTCTCCCGGAATATAAATATCATGAATACCGATTAAAGATTCTGGGTGAGAAATATTTAACTCGATGATAATGTTTTCTGCGTATTCAGCAAAAATTGGAGAGTTACCAACAGAGTTTGTTGGGATAATTAAACCATCTTCTGTAATAGCAACCGCTTCAAGAATTAAATGCTTGATTGGGCCGATAATGCCTTGACGAACTAATTCTGCGTTATGTGAAAGGTGGGCATCTACATAAGTTACCTCACCTTTATTGATTAAGCCACGAATGACAGCATCACCTTGGAAAGGTCCACGCTTATTGATCGCTCCAGCAGCAGCTAGATGATTATCTACTTCTGGACCTAAAGAAGCACCTGTATATACATCAATTTTAACTTTTTCGTTTTTTGCGCGTTCTGCTAATGCCATTGGAACTACTTTTGCGTCCCCGGCACGAGTGAATCCAGACATACCTACGACTGAGCCATCTTGAATTAATGCAGCAGCCTCTTCTGCAGAAACGATTTTATCTGCTAATTGTTTTAAACCTAAGCGTTTCTCAACTCTTGGATCCATACTGAAATCCTCCCCTAAAGTAAGTTTAATAAAATAAAAATTTGCGATAAATATTTCAAGAATTTTCTGTTTATTCCATAGATTGATTGATCAACCGACAAAATGATAATATCACTAAATTGTCACAATTTCTTCTTGAAATGCATGAAAGTGCTTAAAAAACGTATGAAAGAGAAAAAAGATGTATTTTCGATTTTTAGTATTTTCGAGCTAATAAAAAAAGAGGTGAAAAATAATAGAAAAATACAAAAAGCCTTTTGTTTGAACTGCTCCCTGTCAAGTA
>DEQA01000331.1 GCA_002359075.1 Planococcaceae bacterium UBA3378 | reverse complement strand
CAAAACAAGTGCTAAAATAATTTCCAATACATAGCAAAGGCTTTGAAAAGGAAAGTACGTAAGAGGTAATTTGATAGAGAGCTTCTGATGGTGGAAATGAAGCAAATGAACCTTACTGAAAATGACCTTGGAGCTGCGTACCGAACCAATGGGTGTAGGCTGCGACGAGAAAGGCACTCGTTACAACAGCGGCAGTATGAATACGTACTGATCGAGGCAAATAGTGTGAGCTGTTTGTGAATGTAGGTGGTAACACGAAGCTATTTCGTCCTAATCGTAATGATACGGTTAGGGCGTTTTTTATTTTAAGGAGGAAACATAATGAGTATTTTTATTGGGGGAGCATGGCCATATGCGAATGGATCATTGCATATCGGCCATATTGCAGCATTATTGCCTGGAGACATTTTAGCAAGATATTACCGGCAGAAAGGAGAACGCGTCCTGTATGTATCAGGCAGTGACTGTAACGGAACCCCGATTTCCATCCGGGCCATTGAGGAGCATACAACAGTGAAGGCCATTGCTGATCACTATCACCGGGAATTCGATGAAACGTTCCGAAAGCTGGGGTTCACCTACGATCTGTATACAAGAACAGATGAACACCATCATCACCAAACAGTACAGGAAATATTTCTAGCGCTTTTAGATCAGGGCTATCTGTACACAAAAAAGATAGAGCAGGCGTATTGTCCGCATGACAAACAGTTTTTACCGGATCGCTTTGTGGAAGGAATCTGCCCAAACTGCGGGGCAATGGCAAGGGGAGACCAGTGTGATCAGTGCTCGAAAATCCTGGACCCGCTCGACTTGCTGGAGAAGCGGTGTAAAATATGCGGCAGTGAACCGGAGATCCGCACGACAGAGCATTTTTATTTATCCTTGAGTGCTTTTCAGAAAAAACTGGAGCAATACGTCGCGGCAGCAGATGTAGAAAAACAATGGCGGGAAAATGCGCTGCTGCTGACAAAGCGCTATTTGGACGAAGGCGTACCCGATAGAGCGGTCACAAGAGATCTGCCAAACGGGGTGGATGTGCCGGTACCGGGCTTTGAGGGGAAGAAAATCTATGTATGGATTGAGGCGGTCGCCGGTTATTATACCGCAAGCGTGGAATGGGCAAGGCAGCACGGCAAGGATCATAAACAGTGGTGGGGAAAAGAGGCGGTATCTTATTATGTACATGGAAAGGATAATATCCCGTTTCATACGGTGATCTGGCCGGCTATTTTAATGGGCATTGATCTGCCGGCATTGCCGACACACATTATTTCAAGTGAATATATGACATTGGAAAAGAAGAAAATTTCAACGAGCAGGAACTGGGCTGTATGGGCTCCTGACTTACTGAAGCGCTACCATCCGGATACAATCCGTTATTTCCTTATAATGAATGCACCGGAAAACCGGGATACCGATTTTTCCTGGCGGGAATTCATTTACAGTCATAACAGTGAGCTTTTAGGCGCGTTCGGCAACTTTGTGAACCGGACATTGAAATTTATTGAAAAATCGTTTCACAGTACAGTACCGCAGGCAGAAATTCATCCGGCTGTTTACGAAAATACACATACCTTGTATGAAGCAGCCGGGGACTTGATTGAAAAAGGGCATTTCAAGCAGGCGCTGGAAACGATCTTTGCATATATAAGGGCTGCCAACCGTTATTT
Organism: Planococcaceae bacterium UBA3378; assembly: GCA_002359075.1. Classification (GTDB taxonomy): domain Bacteria; phylum Bacillota; class Bacilli; order Bacillales_A; family Planococcaceae; genus Lysinibacillus_B. The sequence goes on along the minus strand of DEQA01000331.1, from coordinate 3,760 downwards.
TGACGAATGCCAGCCGTGGATTCAAATAAAGGAAGACAGGAAAAGCTGCGAGCAGACAATGGCAACATGTACGTTTATCATCAGTAATCTTGCCCAACTGCTGCAGCCGTTTCTTCCGTTTGCGGTAGAGAATGTAAAGCAAATGTTTCAAGTTGAAGAATTTGCCTGGACGGTTCAGGAGCACCTTCCTCACAAGTTGAATACTGTGCATCCTCTATATGAGCGGCTTGATGTGCAGCTGATTGAAGAGGAGACGGCCAAGCTGGAACAGGATACTAAGTAAGAAGGGTAGGTACTTCTATTGATCAAAGGTCCGCTACATCCAAATCCGCGTATAATCGATCCGCCCGTGGGAGTCAAATTGGATATTCCGGTAATGAAGGTTATGACGAATATACTGGCGGTGCGAGCGGTGGTTCAATAATTTCAGACAATAGGCATTTCGCAGCTTTGTTTCGATATGATACATGCTGTCCATCGTGTCTGTTGCCTGATCTTGGTGTGCCGCTTCCTCGCAGTGATCCTTTATCATTTCCTGCAGATCATCTGTTGCCATACTTAGAATGGTTGTCGAGTCACCTGTATAAAGGGAAATTAATGATAATAAAACGTCCGGACCTAGCGCATAGCCGCCGATGAATACATCATAGCATGCCGATACATCAGTTAAAGGCAGTCTAAGATCAACAAGCTCCAATGTGCTTTCAATACCATAGTTTTCGAGTGACTTTTGAAAAATACGTGCTTCCCGTTCGTGATTGACTCCGTCACGAATTTGCTGGCATCCAATTTTTAATGGGGGGAACTGATCGGCAGGGATGCGTGCCTTTGCCGTCTTTGCTTTTACAATTCTCCCGTATTCCCAACTATAGGCAGGAATTTCTCCACGTTCTGTAACAAGATACGCATGCTCGTCAATAAGGGCGTAAATCGTTTCACGATACAGCGGGTCAGCAAGAGGACCTGTTCTCATGTTGAGGGAAATGAAGTCAGCTCCGTCTTCGTTAAAAACGAGTTCTGTTGACGGTACTGCTTCGTGAAAAGGTGTTAACGAAATACCAAACCCGGCTTCTGAATCCGTGTAGAGAATTTCAATCCCATCAATCCACGGACGCTGCTTAAAATAGTTTGGAAAGACATGCAGCTGCAGCTTCTCATTTGTTTCTTTTATATACATAAATGGACCACAGCCGATTTTCCCGTGATCCTGAAAACGGGGCAGAATAGCCGTCCGGTAGCTGGCCAGGCATCTCGGCAGCAATGAATAAGCTTTCGTAAGGGTAATGACTAATTCGTAATCATGCAGGACGTCTATCTTTTCATATGTAAAAAAGGCATCCGTAAAGGAGGCAGCTCTTTCAAGGGACCATTTGATATCACGGGCGGTAAGCTGCTGATTGTTGTGGAAATAGACACCCTTTCTTACGATAAACCGCCAAGTCTGGTTATTTTCTGTTTCATAGTGAAATAAAAGGTTGGCTTCTGCTTTTTTGGCTGTTGGATTGTATGAAAAAAGCGTTTCATGCAGCTGCTTTGCAAAGTGTCGGTCATGACGGGACAGCCCGGTTAATGGATCAAAATTAACGATAACCTTGTAAAAGGGCTGCCGGAAAATATGCTCGTTTGACGGAAGCTGCTGGACACCATACCGATCCATTAACCACTTTTCGGCAACAGGATGATGTAATAGCTGATGCGTCATCAGTAATGTATAAGCCTCATGAAAATGCTCCTGCTGCCAGAGAGAATCAAACACATGGTGGATTGCCTCAAGCTTTGACCGGTTCAATGTGAGAATCGGTTTTTTTCCTCGGCCGCGGAACGCTTCCCACGTAACGGCCTCTCCACTGGCCAGCCGCTGGATAATGGTCTTGGCATACCGGGTCGAACAGGACCAAATAGAGGCCAGCTCCTCGATGGACGTAGAGGTTGGCTGCTGTTCAGGAAAATGTGAATAAAGCGCTAGTTCATAATGCATGGCGGGCTCCTTTTCTAAAAGGTGAACACAATATTTGGAAGTGAACACTTTTTGTTCTCTTTTTATTACTGTACCCTTGAATAAGAGGTGATACAAGATGAATCTTTACGCAAATAAGACGTTCCGCCAATTATACAGCATTAATATACTTGCAGCAGTAAGCTCTACTATCTATACATTTATCATACCGCTCGTGCTCTATGATCTGACGAAATCTGCACTGGCAATGAGTACGATGCGGATGATGGAGTTTCTGCCAAATGTATTATTGGGGATGATGGTGGGAGTGATTGTCGACCGGCTGAACCGGAATGTCATGCTGATCTACGGGGGCTTGATTCGATTCGTTCTGTCAATATGTTTACTTCTTTCTATTACAGCTGAACAAACGACAGTCTGGCATTTATATGTTCTCGGCTTTTTGCTTTCGACGATCGGTTATACAATCGGGAATGCTTCAAACGCCATTACCCCGCAACTGTTTGAAAAATCATTGATGACGGATATTCAGGCGAAATTCTCACTTATATTTACGATCAGTTCCATTGTCGGTCCTTCGATTGCCGGAATGCTGTTAGTCTGGCTCGACTATCATGCTTTCTTATGGCTGTATGCCATTTGTATGGGAGGCAGCTGGCTGCTAGCCTGTGGGATCGATAAGACAGAAACACCCGTACGCCCTCAGCAGCAATCGATTTGGGCGGATATAAAAGAAGGCGTAACGGAGCTCGTCGGCAACAAACAGCTGTTCACACCGACCATCACAATTCTCATCAGTAATTTTGCATCCAGCTTAATGATTGGCGTGATGACATTTTATGTACTTGATATTTTAGGGAATACAAAGGAACAACTAGGCCTGATGTACACAATTGCAGCAATCGGCGGCATATTCGGGGCCAAGCTGATGAAGCCGCTGCGCAACCGCTTCAGACGCGGACAAATCTACTGTTCTCTTGTTCTGATCGAGGCGGTTATACTTATCGTATTCTTCTTCGCGCATAGCTGGTGGCTGCTCGGTATCCTGCTTGCCTTTAGAACATGTATAAGCGTCATGACAAACATTATTTATTTAGCGATCAGGCAGGAAACAACACCGAATCATTTACTGGGAAGAGTAGCCGGTACCTCTTCTATGCTCATGAAACTCGTCATTCCACTTGGGCTGATGATCGGCGGCATTTGGGCAGAAGTATGGCCGGTACCGTTTATTTTCTTTATCTCCGCATTAGCCGTATTCATGAATTTCTTTTTGTTAAAACGAGCAAAGTTTAGTGAAATAGAATAGAAAAAAATGAAAAAGTGACGTGCTATAATGAGAGGGAGGTATCGAAAAGGAGCAGAAATATGACAGAGGGTATTCATTATAAATTTTGGAATGTATGCATGATCCGAAACGGTGATCGCGTACTGCTATTAAATCGTACGCATGATGAGTTTTCAGGCTATATCCCGCCAGGAGGAAAGGTGGAATTTCCTGAGAGCTTCGTTGCATCTGCTATATGTGAAGTAAAGGAAGAGACGGGGTTGGATGTAAAAAACCTGAAGCTGAAAATTATCTATGAGTATGTGAATCCGGCAAAAAATGAACGGTATATCATCTTCAATTACATAACAGATGAATTTAGCGGGGAGCTGCTGGACGTGACAAGAGAAGGCAAGCCGGAATGGTTTCCAATCAGCGGACTGGACCGTTTACCGATGCAGCCATCCATCAGACGACGCATCCCGTATTTCTTCAAGCCGGGTACCTATGAAATCCAGGTAGTGTGGGATGAAGAA
>DEQA01000130.1 GCA_002359075.1 Planococcaceae bacterium UBA3378 | reverse complement strand
GAAGACTTACATTCTATTGTTGGTGATTTACATCTTGGAAAAGCTAAGGGGGGAGAACAATTTCTACCGTTAGGTGATGATAAAGATTCACCGGCTTTAACAGATGAAATTATTTACTATGATAATGATGGAGCTATTTGCAGATGTTTAAATTGGCGCGAAGCACAAAGAACGATGTTGACTGAGAATACTACCGATGCCATTCTAGTCATAGAAGCTATTAACCATGAACAAACAAAACGGGCGAATCAAGCAATTCATGAATTAAAACAACTGATTGATTCGTACTTTAATACGGAGAGCACGATAAAGATGCTGACAAAAAAAGAATCAAGTTATGACCTTTAATTACTTTTCGTAGTTCTTTAAACGGTAATTCATTGGGTATACAATTTGCGAACCCAAACCCTCTTCATAAGGAAGAGGGTTTTTTAGTTGTAAAAAAAGGAAAAATAAATAAGAGGTGATAAAAATGATAAAAGGATATGTCGGAGCTATTTTAGTGACGAGTATTATGCTGGGGGCATGCGAAGAACAGTCGGCAACGGAAAAAGAGTTGCCGCAAGAGCAAACAGTGCAAGAGGAGGAGCCGCAGGAAAATGGAGGGCAGGAGACGAAAGTGCCGCCGCTTACCGAGCAGTTAAAGGAGCGTTTAGCTAAATGGAATATTGAGTTTCCGGCATGGTCAGATGAAGAGAGCGGCCATATAGGCGCCGTGGTGATGGAAGAGACAGACTCAGTGGAAATTCAGTTTTACGAAACAGAAGAACCGAAGCTCCTTAATGACCCGGATCTTGACGGTGCTTCGAAAACAGCATTATTAACGATTCAGCGTTTTTCTTCAATAAAAGCGGCAAATGAACAAATAGCATTTGAACAGTTTGATAAAATAGGGGGCACCCAAGTAGATCTTGGCCATGGAATCATAGGCTATCAAGATGCTGGTGCAGGCTCGTTATTTACAAGCTGGAATGAGGGACGATGGGCAATGGTTGCCCGGACGACAACTGATACTCCAAAAGAGGGAGAGCAGCTTGCCCGGCAGACAGTTTCTTATTTAGAGGAACATACATTGCCGGTTCCACATGAATATGGCTCGTTACATGTCGATGTCAATGAACAAGGAAGTATTATAAAGTGGCAGAAGGAGGAGCTCGTGTACGGATTAACAGCTCCTACAAATGAGGAGCTGTTAGACTGGGCAACCTTATTTAAATAAAAAAGTGGATCAAATAACAGGAGGAAAGTTATGAAAAAGAAGGGGATAGTTGGTACAGTCATCGTAACAGCTTTTTTGATACTTGCCGCCTGTCAAGATGAAAGTGGTGAAGACATTGCAGGAAATGGACCAAAAGAGGAAACGGGAAAAAGCTCGGAATCAGCACAAATGAATAATTCTCGTTCTGGGGAACTGGGGGAAGGTTTGAGGGAGGCGGAAAACCCGACGTATCCCGTTGGCAGCAGTGTAATCATTAGTGCCGAACATACAAATGGAACAGAAGCAGTGGAAGGTACAGTAGCAGGAGCGTATGATACCACTGCTTACATTGTTTCCTATGAACCGACAAATGGGGGAGAGCCTGTAGAGGACTATAAATGGATCATACAAGAGGAAATAGAAGAGGCAGGCCCGGATTTGTTTGCACGGGGCGAGCAGGTAGTACTAAATGCGTCACATATGGCAGGCATGCACGGGGCAAGTGCCTATATCGAAGCGGTGGAAGAAACAACTGTCTATATGGTTGACTATGTTTTGGCCACTGGAGAAAAGGTAACAAACGATAAATGGGTTGTGGAGAAAGAGTTACTGACAAATAACTAAATGATAAGTCGCCCTAGAAAGATTGGGCGGCTTATTTTGTGTGCAACAATCGCCCTCTATAAAAAGAAGAGGATCGAGCAAAAAAGGGAGCCTTCTTCCTGCGTAGGGTATAACGAGACAGTAAAAATTCAGGAAGGATCAATGATTTAGCAAAAGAATTGTGTTTGTGTATACTATTGTATACAATTATATTCGTGAGGTGATAAGAGATGGAAAAAGAGCAAGAAAATAATCCGGGAGAAAACGGTCATAAAAGACGTGGAAAGAACGGAGCCCAAACTTTCAGGCGTGGGAGAGCACTGGCTTTTTATCAACAACTGGCTATTCGGCGGAATACCTTAAAAACACAGTTGGAATGCTCTGAACTACAAACAATTCATCAAATAATAGCCGGTGAGTTAAAGGCGACGGAAATGATCATGAATGACTTTAAGGCTGCTTTTGAATTAGCGGAAATGATGGAAGAGACGGTAGAAGAGAAGAAAGATGTATAGCAGCACTGCTATAGGAAGTTCCTGTTGGCGTTACATAAAACTAACCACACAATTGTTGTTCGAAAAGAAAGAGAGGTATGTAGATGCAGGCAGTAGGAAAGTTGATTAAATACCTGAAGCCGTATAAGGCGTTTGCCATCATAGCACCGTTGATGATGCTATTTGAAGTATCGATGGATTTGATCCAGCCGACGATTTTACAGATGATTATTGATAACGGCATCGCAGGAAATGATACATCGTACATTATCCGGATGTTTGGGATGATGATAGGGGCTGCTGTTTTAGGCTTGATTGGCGGGATTGGCTGCTCGATTTATGCGTCGAGGGCAGCGGTCAATTTTGCGACAGATATACGACATGATTTATATAAGACCATTACATATTTTTCAACGAGCAGTAAGGATAAATTTACACTCGGTAAGCTTATTACTAATTTGACAAGTGATATTGAAATGCTGCAGCGGGCACTGACAATGCTGTTGAAAGTGTTTGTCCGGGGACCGATGATGTTTATCGGAGCGGTTGTCATGGTATGGCTTACAGCCCGGGAGCTGTTTCCCATTTTACTTGTAGTGATTCCGATTTTAGCATGTTGTGTATACTTTTTTACGATGCTGTCAGGGAAGCTGTTCCACAAGGTACAAAAGGTAGTCGATCAGGTGAATACAAAGGTTCAGGAGAACTTGGCCGGTATCCGTGTTATTAAGGCATACAACCGGAAACAGCACCAGGTTGACCAATTTACGGCTGTCAATACACAGCTGATGAAGCGCAATATTACAGCAGACCAAATCGTCGGGATTTTAGCACCGCTTTCGATGTTTGTTATTAATTTAGGGATTGTAGCAGCATTATGGATGGGTGCCATCAAAGTAGAGGGAGGGTCACTTGAAATCGGTGTCATCCTTGCCTTTACGAACTATTTAATGATGGTAATGAACGGTTTGATGAGTTCTTCCATGGTACTTGTCCAGCTTGCCCGTGCTATTCCAAGTGCCGAGCGGATTGTGACGGTGCTGGAAGAACAGACGGATATAGTCAGTCCAAAACAGGCAGCTGCGCATGCAATACGCGGGGATATTACATTTGAACGGGTGAGCTTTTCTTATATGAAAGGCACAGAGCCTGTTTTAAAACATGTTTCCTTTTCGGCAAAAGCCGGGGAAACAGTCGGCATTATCGGAATGACCGGGAGCGGAAAATCTACATTAGTAAAGATGATTCCGCGCTTATTTGATCCTGATGAAGGAATGATTAAAATTGACGGTATGCCGCTGCAGCAATACGATTTGCAGCAGCTCCGTGAATCGATCGGATTTGCCCCACAGAAGGCAACCCTTTTTTCAAAAACAATTGCCGAAAATATCCGCTATGGTGATGAAGAAGCAACAGAGGAGCAAATAGCCGAAAGTCTGCTTGCTGCATGTGCAACAGAGTTTGTCGAGAAGCTACCGGCAGGGACGGACCACCAGCTGACACAAGGGGCAACGAACTTATCGGGTGGTCAAAAGCAGCGGCTGGC
>DEQA01000246.1:839-5318 GCA_002359075.1 Planococcaceae bacterium UBA3378 | reverse complement strand
CACTGCTCTACAAAAAAGAAAAATGACCTTAATTGCTCAAGGTCATTTCACAGCTCTTCTAAAATGGTACCGGACTTTCCGTTTCTTTAGCTGGCTTTAATTCTTCATATAAAATTGATTGAATTGTTTAGCCGCCTTTTCGATCTTCTCCTCCAGGAAACTCGTACGCTCATAAAAAATAGAGCGTAAGTTATTTACTTGGCGTGTTAATTTGTCCATTACGCCTTCCTGACCTTCCACCTGCCCGACCAGTTCCTTTTGTGTTTCTTCAATTATTGAAACTTGGTCAGCCATCGTTTGCTGAAGCTTATGTTGCTCATCCATTTTCCCGATTGCTTCTTTATGCGATTCTCCCAGCTGATTTAGCTGCTTCATTACTTCATCGGTTACCATGGTAAACTGGTCAAGCTGTTGGGAAATTTCCTCCTGGAGATCTTGATACTGGTCAAGGCGACTGATTACTTGCTCATTTACTACTGCATGCCGATCCAGACGATCCGTCATTTGATGATTTATACCTGTTATATCCGCGAGCTTTCGTTCTAGCTCTGTATACGTTTTTCCTACATGCTCCATTTGTTCGAGCAGCCTTTTAATCTCCTGCTGCTCCACTGATACCGTCTCCTGGAGCTCCTGATTTTGGTCTTCCAGCTGTTCCAGCCGGCCCGTGATATGATGCTCCACTTTTTCATGCTGCTCATTCAGCTCACCAAGCTGCTTGTCAATCACACGCCATTTGTTCATGTGTCTGACCGTTACATTAGTCTGGTTCTGCTTCAGCATCCGGATCGTCCGGTGAAGCAATTCATTGGCCGCCTGCTGCTCCTTCACAAACTCGGCTACATAATCGCTTTTATACTCTTTTTGATTGTTGTCAATCAGCTGTCCATTATTTATAAACACATGCGGATATTTGCCATCATCCCTATATAAGCTCATGTCCTTCCTCCTTCCAACTCCCCGGCTCTCTATTATATGTTTGGGTAGGGTCGGCGTGTATAAAGGAGAGAGTATTACGGGCGCATTTACTCCAGAACGATTGAAGGCAAAATTAAAAATGGATCCCGTAACTCATTTTGTGGAGGCCAGCTGATGAGATAACTGTACCTGACTCTTTCGATTCCCTTTAAATCAGCTTTTCAGCAGGAGGAAAGGAAGAGAGAGTTTAGTAAAACCCCCCTCTCTTCTATACCTTTTATAAACAATTTTTACCTCGCGCTCTTTTTGCTTTTAAGAGCCAAGTTGTGAAATAATTCTTTTGAGTACAATCTAGATAAATACATATAAAGTTTTCACCGGGAAAGGATTGAAGCAGCATGGAATTACGTCATTTAGAATATTTTTTAATGGTTAGTAAAGAACTCCACTTTACAAATGCAGCCGAAAAATTAGGCATCTCCCAGCCCACTTTAAGCCAGCAAATTAAGATGCTTGAAAAAGAAATAGGCTATTCGCTCTTTAACCGGGTTGGCAAGAAAATTGAACTTACGAAGGTTGGAGAAATTGTCCAACGCGAGACATTAAATATCCAAGCTTCTCTCCAAAGCATGTCTTCGCAAATTACAGCTTTTTCAAAAGTAGAAATCGGTGAACTGAAGATAGCTGTACTGCCAGGGGAAATAACCGATTTGGTATCTACTTTGTGTATTCACTTTAACCAGCTATATCCGGGCATTAAAGTGTTCATTGAAACTACAGATCAAGTAGAAAAGGCTGTCCTGGAAAATCAAGCTGATTTTGGTATTGGTTTTCAACTTACTCAATATGATATGTTGCAAGCATCAAAGTTGTATGATGAAGAATTTTATATGATTAGTAATCATAGGAATGAAGAACAAAAAGTTTTATTTTCTTCTGTTGTAGATAGTCCTCTTATTTTATTTCCAAGTAGTCACCAATGTAGAAAATTACTTGATAAGACCAGCAATGAGCTCGGGATGCAATTGGAGCCTATTATTGAAACATCTAGTATTAAATCGATCCTGAATCTAGTTCGAAACGGGGTTGGCCGCAGTATCGTCTCGCGTACCTTATACGAGTTTTATGATACAGAGGATTTATTTTTCCAACGTATTGAAAAACCGGCTTTGACGAGAGAAATTTATCTCGTAATGAAAAAGAATTGTTTTATTAATTATGCAGCACGTGAATATATTAAATTATTAGTACGTGAAATCGAAAAGCTTCATTTTCACACAGAGAAGGATGCGATTAATTCTTTGTCTCGTTCTGTCTTATAGTTTTCATCTATCATTATTATAGAAATTATGTAATAGACTTACAGTATCGTCTTCTTTACAATGAAGACAAGGCACTCATGAAGATGAGCAATCAATAAAATGAAGGAGGGTAATGATCGGGTTGCCTGCGAATTTTATGCCAGCATTTCATCAAGTAAAAAAATCTAATTATGAGGTGAGTGTTAATGAGTAAGGATGTAAAGGAATTCATCAGAAATGAAGCGTTCTTGGATAAAGTTGTTTCAGCTGAGGAGGCAGCTTCCTGGATTGAAGATGGAATGAATCTTGGGATGAGTGGATTCACACTTTTCGGTGAACCAAAGGAATTTCCTCTTGCACTTTCTAAGCGTGGGCAGACAGAAGATTTTAAGGTGAACTTATATACAGGTGCTTCATTAGGGCCGACTGCTGACCAGTCAATGGCTGAAGCCGACATCATTAACCTGCGTGTTCCTTACCAGGGCAATGCTGTAATGAGGGGAAAAATCAATAAAGGTGAGCTTTTCTATATTGACCAGCATCTATCTCATACAGCAGAAGAGGTCCGAAAAGGGACATTAGGAAAAATTGATTATGCGATTATTGAAGCAGCTGCCATCACGGAGGAAGGCTATATTATTCCAACGGGCTCTGTAGGAAACTCGCCGATTTTTGTAGAAAGAGCTGAAAACGTTATCATTGAATTAAACACCTCAGCCCCTAAAGCATACGAAGGCCTGCATGATATTTTTGTGCAGAAGGATCAGGGTGAGCGCAGGGAAATTCCTGTTTACAATGTGGCAGATCGTATTGGCGAAATCGGCATCAAAGTCGATCCAGCGAAAGTAAAAGGGATTGTTTTATCAGAACAGCCTGATGTTCCTTCCCCTCTGTTTGAGCCGAATGAAGAAACACAGCAAATTGCCAATCACTTATTAGACTTCCTGGCCGCCGAAGTAGAAGCAGGAAAATTACCGGAATCATTAGCGCCGCTGCAGTCCGGGGTCGGATCTGTTGCGAACGCCGTGTTAAATGGGATGCAGCATTCCAAATTCAAGGATATCGAAGTATTTTCCGAAGTGCTGCAGGATGGTGTCTTTGACTTGATCGATGCAGGCATTGTTAAATTTGCAGCAGGTACTTCGTTCTCGCTTTCTAAAAAACGGGTAGATTCATTAGCCGAGGATTTGGAAAAATACAAAGATAAAATTATGTTTAGACCACAGGAAATTTCCAATAACCCGGAAGTTATTCGCCGGTTAGGTATTATTTCCTTTAATACTGCTCTTGAAGTAGATATTTACGGGAACGTCAATTCAACTCATGTGAGCGGGACAAAAATTATGAACGGCATTGGCGGTTCTGGAGACTTTGCCCGTAATGCCAAAATTACAATCTTTGTTACGTCTTCTTTAGCAAAAGACGGGGCTATTTCCACAATCGTTCCTTTCGTATCGCATATCGACCATACAGAACATGATGTAGATGTCATTGTGACAGAGCAGGGATATGCTGACCTGCGCGGACTGCCGCCGGTGAAAAGAGCGGAAAAGCTGATTGAAGTCGCCCACCCTACGTACAGACCGCAATTACGTGCTTACTTAGAAGAAGCAAAAGAAAAAGTGGGCGGTCATACACCACATATCCTTGAAAAAGCTTTCTCATTCCATACGAGCCTAAAGGAAACAGGGACGATGTTACTGAATGAGGAAGTAAAAAAATAAGAAGCAGGAAAAGGGGCTGAAAAAATGGATGTAAAATACCCCATTGGACAATTGCAGGTTCCTGAAAAGGTAACGATAGAAGATGTTCAAGACTGGCTAAAAGAAATCGGCACTTACACAACACAGTTAAGAGAAGTTACCGGCTCATTAAGTGATGAGGAATTAAACAAAACATACCGCGAAGGTGCCTGGACAGTTCGTCAGCTTGTCCATCACATTGCCGACTCTCAGTTGAACATGTATCAACGGCTGAAGCTTGCTTTAACAGATGAAAATCCGACAGTACCCGCTTTTGATGAAGAAAAATGGGCTATTCAACCGGATACAAATCTTCCGATCGACAGTTCTATTAAAATGCTGGAAGGGATCAATGAGCGCATCGTATCTTTAGGATCCAGTCTCACTGAAGAACAATTAAATCGCACTTTTACCCACCAGACAAACGGCCAAATATCGGTTGCCACAAAAGTAGCAAAATTGGCCTGGCACGAAAAGCATCACTTAGCTCATATCAAAATTGCTTTATCAACATAATA
>DEQA01000246.1:619-801 GCA_002359075.1 Planococcaceae bacterium UBA3378 | reverse complement strand
TGGAATTGGCTTTTCGAACTTCGATAAGCCAATTTTTTTATGAGGAGTATGAATACATAGACATTCCATACGTAAAATAAAACAAGCCGCAAATCCTTTTATCAGGAATTTGCGACTTGCTTAAACGATGGTCTCGACAGGGTTCGAACCTGCGACCCCCACCTTGTCGAGGTGAAAGATAT
>DEQA01000246.1:0-509 GCA_002359075.1 Planococcaceae bacterium UBA3378 | reverse complement strand
TCAGTACAAGCTTTATCAGCAGTTCGTCACTTTCCCGTCACTTTGGTCACTTTCTTGTCTCTAAATTTTGTCTGTGAACCATCAATACAATAACGGTAGTGATCAACCTGAATTAAATATCTGATTAAGTAAAAAACATTAGCAAAAGACCACTTTCTTCTATTATAGAGAGTGGTCTTATTTTCTGTCATCTGGAATCACCTGCTGATCATTTCTTTTCTATGATTTTACCGTTTTCCTGCCATTCATAATTATTTCCATTCCCCATGATATCCCGTAGTTTTTGTAATTGGAAAATTACCGCGTCAAGACTTTCAAGTTTATTGAAGATAAATGATACTGGAGCTTCGTTAACTTTTATCATCGTTTCATTTGTTTCCACAGGTTCACCGATAGGTCTTTCCTTGCTTTGACGGAATTGTGCTACTGCTGTGCTGCCGTCTTCATGACACCCTATTGTCACCAGAATATCACCTGTTCCGAATGTTACTTGAGTATTTTCTCTGATT
>DEQA01000291.1:3903-12920 GCA_002359075.1 Planococcaceae bacterium UBA3378 | reverse complement strand
TTGTTCATAATTTGGAATGTCAAAACGGGATCATAAATTTTGTGGCGGCTTACCGCGTCTACATATTCACGCGGCGTCATTTCCGAGGCATGCAGATGGTAGTTCGGTATACGCCCGCCGATAATAATCGATTTCAGATTTAATGTTCTCGCCAGATCCTTCCTTGCCTCATACAGACGCTGGCCTACCTTCATCCTGCGATATTGAGGATGCACCATTACCTCAATTCCGTACAGGTTATAACCGTTCGGATCGTGGTTCGTAATGAATCCATCATCCGTAATATCGCTCCACGTATGGCGGTCATCATATTCATCAAAATTGATCCGCAGACTGGAGCAGGACCCGATTACCTCCCCTTCGTATTCAGCGACAATCTGTCCTTCCGGGAAAATGGATAAATGGCTATATAAATGCTCTCTTTTCCAAGGTACCATCCCTGGAAAGGATACACGTTGGATTTCCAAGATAGCATCAATATCTTCATGCTGCATATTTCGTATAATCATCTTCTTTTCAAATTGCGAAGTATCAAGTGATTCACTCAAATTTCACACCTCCTCTACCCATATACCCAATTCTAAACCCTTTAAATCGAAACAATTTACTTCTTATTTAGAACGCTCTATAATCAAGAAAGCAAACTAAAATAAAACAAGAAGCAGAGGTTTTTTTATGAATAAAAAGCTGGAAAATGGCTTGCTTATCATTTGGATTACATCGCTTGTGGCAACTCTCGGCTCCCTTTATTTTTCGGAAATAAGAGGCTACATTCCTTGTGAGCTATGTTGGTACCAACGTATTCTCATGTATCCGATCGTCATTATTTCTACCATAGCATACATACAAAAAAACGCTCGCATCGCCCTTACAACAGCAGCATTTGCTGTGATTGGCGGCAGTATATCACTTTACCATTACGGCATTCAAAAAATCTCCTTTTTGCAAGAGAATGCACCGGCCTGCGGACAAGTATCCTGTACGGGAGCATATATTAACTGGCTCGGCTTTATTACCATTCCGTTTTTGGCACTGACTGCTTTTATTATTATCGCCATTACAAGCTTTTATATGCTTAACGTATTAAAGGGGGAAAAGTAACGTGAAAAAATTAGGGATTATCGGTGGGGTTGTCATTCTCCTGTTCATCGGCATGATCGTCTTAACGAATATGTCTAATTCAGATAAGCTAAAGGACAATCCTTACGGAACAGAGAATCTTCAACAGCCTACAATTGATTTACTGGACGATGAAAACTATCAAAACATTATCCTGCCGGAGGATTTAGAAAAGAAAATTGAATCCGGTGAAGAGGTATTCGCCTACATGTTCAGCCCAATATGTGTCCACTGTAAACAGTTCACACCGAAATTGATGCCTGTTGCCGAGGAAGAAGGCATTCACATCGATCAGTTGAATGTATATGAATACGAAAACGCCTGGACGACTTATCAGCTTGATGCAACACCAACGCTGATCTACTTTAAGGACGGCAAGGAAGTTACACGTCTAGTCGGCGATTACAGTCAAGGCGAGGTACGCCAATTCTTTGCAAGCGTAAAAGAATAAAAAACAAAGGTCGTGTCCTTTATATAGAGGACACGCCTTTTTTGAAATCGGAGGAAAGAAATGTTTCAATATGAAATTATGCAAGACGGCGAAACGGTAGAAGAATTGCTGCGAAATAAATGGCGCTTAGGGAAAAAGCAGGTGCATGAGCTGCGAATGGCGAAGGCGGTGGCAGTCGATGAAGAGCCGGTGAATTGGAAAGAGCCGCTTTCGAAAGGGACAAAATTAACCTTTACATTCGATATCCCCGCTTCTGCCTATAAACCAATGACCGATTGCGGAATAGATGTGCTGTATGAAGACGAGCATTGCCTCGTTGTCTCTAAGCCAAAAGGAATGGCTACCCATCCTAATACCCCTTCTGATACAGATACGTGTATGAATCATGTGATGGCTCACGTGAAGGCAAAGGGCGGTCAATACGCGGAGCATGTACACCGCCTTGATCAAGGAACAAAGGGTTTACTGCTTATCGCCAAGCACCCGATTGCCAAATCAGTATTTGACCGGATGCTTGAAGAGAAAAAGATTATCCGGACATATGAAGCCGAAGTACAGGGCAACATCAGAACCGATAGCGGAACGATTAATGCGCCGATCGGCAAAGACCGCCATCATAAAACAAGACGTGTCGTTTCATCATCAGGCCAGCATGCTGTCACACATTATGAGGTTGTAAAGCGATTTAAAGGTACTTGTGTTGTCCATCTTGTGCTGGAAACAGGAAGAACTCATCAAATCCGGGTACATCTTGCCCATATCGGTCACCCGATTGTAGGCGATACATTATATAATGCGCGCCAAACTGCCAATGGAGACTACAAACTTCACGCAATTCAATTGGATTTTACCCATCCATTTACAGATCACAATATTACAATAAAAGACAAATAATTTATCGTTACCTCAAAAGTCCGTATCTTTCGCCTAGAAAGTATGGACTTTTTTATCCTCCTTTTTCCATAAACGCTCTATACTTTACCTATTTTTCCCTATTTAACAGTTAAGTTGCATCATCTGTTTTTTTTCTTAAAAGCATCCTTCTTTCTATTAATTTTTTCCTTTTTTTAGATTATGATTAAAAAAACTATTCCTTTCATAATAAAGGGGGTTTGTATTTGTTTGTAAATATTAAGAAAGTTGAAAGTTTATTCTTAATAAATGATACAGTACTTGACCGCTTTAATAGCATTCGAAAAGAATTAGAGCTTATTACACTTAGCATACCGTCTACATTTAATCGCTTTCAAATATGGAACTTATTCGTCGATTTCTGGATAAAATCCGCATACCCGGAAGACGATCTAATCGAGCATCCACACCATTCGCTTATTTACATAGTACGTAAAACGATCATTCATGAAGCATTTCAACTACAGGCTGTTCAGCGGGTGCTTCCTTTAACATATAAAAATGACCGATTTGCTTATTTATTTTCCCTTTACACACTTATTGAACTGGATCTGTTTTTTGCTTCCAAAGCAAAACTGGATGCTGAATATGCAAGTTATCATAATGAGCTGATGGTCTATGCCTCGAAGGATATTTCCAGCTATTTCGATGAATCCTTCCAAACATTGGAGACTTATCCGAAGCTGCTGGCAGTTACCCAGGCCAAGGTCTTTAAGAAAATTACCGAGATCACAGCAAAATCTCAGGACGAGCTACATGAAGCTGTAGAGAGTGCCATTAAGGCAGCAAAAGATATGTATTATTTATTGTATGACGCATTTATCTAATTTTATAGAAGCTTATCATCCATAAAAGCCTCCGTGTGCTGTAAAGCCGAGGCATACTTGATTAAATCGAGGTGATTATATATGCAGCTTAAAATGTCCAATCATCAGGAATATATTAGCCAATTATATACTCAGGGCCTTTTTAGACAGATGCTTCACTATAGTAAACAGGCCTTGTCACTAGCTTTACAAAACCAATGCTACCCCGAGGCTTTGGCATTTTACCAGGATATGCTGGAAGCGCACAGCAACTTAGGAAATGCTTCTTTATTATACGAAACATTGCGTGAATATGAAAAATTAAGCAAAGTACACGGCAGTCTGGAGGATAAAATGCATTATTCCCGATTTTCAGGTATGTTTCATGGAGTCACGGATAATAAAGAATTTGCGCTTTCCTCTTATAAGTCTGCTCTGCATTACGCCCATGAGCTAAAGGATTTTACAGTGATTGCTTCTTGTTATGCCTTAATCAGCAATGTATTGATCGATATGGAAGAATGCCAGCAAGCAATGTTCGCAGTTAAGCTTGCTCATCATTACAGCCGTTATATCTCTGCTGAAACAGAGCCGCTCATCCGTATAAATATTTCTCTTATGTATACGTACGCTCAGATGGCAAGACGTGAGGAATTTATGGAATTGCGGGAAATGACGACAGAGCTGATTGGCAATCGGCCGCTTCACTTTCACTTGGCAAGAATGATTTTATTTGAAGGGAAACTGCTGTATCATCTCCATGAGCTAGAAAAAAGCAGCCGGACATTTAAACAGGCACTTGAGCTGCTGGATACAGAAGAGCATCTTGTGTATCTTTGCTATATTTACCACGATATTCTGAAGCATCAATTAGATACCTATTTCCCAAAAGGCTATATACGTACACAGCTCCAAATAATTGAAGGACACCTTACTGAATGGCAGCAGAGCTTTTCGAAAGGTGAGGAAGCATTTCATTATCATACCGGTCTTCCAGATGCAAATAGTCATATGCTGTTTGATTCCTTGTCCTTAATGGATTTCACACAAGTGCAGGAACTGACAAATAAAGCGTTGGCACAGGGGCAAAATTGCGTATGCATTCTTTTTTCATTGCCCCAAAATAAAGCTGGAAAGCATAACAAAGAGATGCAGCCGCACTATCAACGAACATACACTATTTTTATGATGGTGCAGAAATACTTAAAAAGCGTTCCCCACCTGTTTACTCATACAGGGTATGAGGAAGGCGTCATCATATTATTTAACGATAAAAAAGCTGAGCAGGTTGTCTATTCCATTTACGAGCAGATACGGAAAATGACAAAGCCGAATAAATTCCCCTCTGATCCTTTGCCGATCCATTTCGGGCTGGCTTACTCAAAGGACGTATGTACAGCCACTTTTGATGCACTTTATGCAAAAGCAAGTGCCTGTCAATACTATGCAAGCTCTATGAATAAGCTCTATGTCTTCTAATCGGAAGGAGTATGAACAAATGTGCTACGCTAACTAAGCAATGGGTGATCCATAACTAAAAAATTTATGATTTACCTAATATAGAAAAAACGCCCTCTCTTCACATGAAGAGGGGCGTTTTTGAATGGCAGTTAAAAATCAAAATTGTCCGGATCGGCACTTGTTCGGTGGAACGTGTTAAGGGCCGTAATAGCAGCCACTTCATCGGATGCCAGACTGAAATCAAATACATCCAGGTTTTCCTTGATGCGGGCCGGTGTAACAGATTTCGGAATCGCAATATTGCCAATCTCCAAATGCCAGCGAAGGACGATCTGGGCTGGTGTTTTACTATATTTTTCTGCAAGCTGCTTCACCACCGGATGTGTAAAGACAATACCGGTACCAAGCGGAGCCCATGCTGTGACAGCAATATGATGCTCAGCACAGAAGGCGCGCAGGCTGTCCTGTGATAATGATGGATGACATTCTACTTGGTTGACCATCGGCTTTACATTTGCTGCTGCAAATATTTCTTCCAAATGGTGCTGGTGATGGTTGGATACACCAGGGACACGGATCAGCTTTTCTTCATATAGACGCTCAATCGCTTTATATGTCTCGGCAAGTGTTGGCTTTGGCCAATGTGTCAAATACAGGTCTATATAGTCAAGTCCTAATTTGTTCAGCGACGTTTCAAATGCACGCAGCGTGTTGTCAAATCCTTGATCTGAATTCCATACTTTCGTCGTCACAAAAATTTCTTCACGTGCGATGCCTGAATCTTTGATCGCTTGACCGACAGCTTCTTCGTTTTCGTAAATAGCAGCTGTATCGATTGCCCGGTAACCAGCCTTTAACGCCTCTATCACTCCGTCATATGCTACTTCGTGTTCCTTCATACGGAAGACACCATAGCCGATACGCGGCATCTCAACCCCATTTGCTAACGTAATTGTTTTAGCGATTGTCATAAAAATCCCCCTTTTCCTATTACAAAACTATTATAAAGCAACGCATCGATAATTTCGATATCCGAATTAAAAGTCAAAGTGGAAATTTTCCGGGTCTTTTCCAAAGCGCTGATTTTTGTTCAGGCCATTTAACAACTGCATGTCTTCTTTGGCAAGCTCAAAATGGAAAATATCAGCGTTTTCTTCAATACGTGAAGGTGTTATTGACTTTGGAATGACAAGGATATCATTTTGAATATGCCAGCGAAGTACGATTTGAGCTGGTGTCTTTCCATACTTATCACCCATTTTTACTATTGTTTCATCCTTCAGTACTGCCCCCCGGCCAAGCGGCGACCATGCCGTAACAGCAATATTATGCTCCTGGCAAAATGCACGCAGCGGTTCTTGTGATAAATAAGGATGGGCCTCAATTTGGTTGACCATCGGCGGTGTCTGTGCCACTTTTAATACCTCTTCAAGATGGCGCTGGTGATGATTGGAAACTCCAGGAACCCGAATCAGCTTCTCATCATACAACCGCTTGATCGCACGGTAAGTTTCCGTATATTTCCCTTCAACAGGCCAATGAGTTAGATAAAGATCGACATAGTCCATATCCAGTTTCTTCAATGACACTTCAAAAGCGCGTAATGTATTATCAAACCCTTGATCTGTATTCCACACTTTCGTTGTGACAAATATTTCTTCGCGGGGTACCCCGGAACAACGGATAGCCTCCCCTACCTGCTCCTCATTATGATAAAGGGAGGCTGTATCGATGGCACGGTAGCCTACCTCCAATGCTTTCGTAATGGCCTCAATTGTTTCCTGTGGATCTGTCATTTTATAGACGCCTAACCCGAATATCGGCATGTCTATTCCGTTAGCTAATTTTTTTGCTGTTTGTAAGTCCATCATTTCACTCCTTCACTTTCATACCCTTCATTATAACAATTTCAGCGTTATCATGATATTTACAAGAAAACAGTTGCAAATTCCTTAAAAAACGAATATTATATAAAACGTTGTTAATAATGTTCGTGTTTTAAGGAGGATATCTTCTATATGTTTCGATTAAAAGAAAATAATACAACAGTAAAAACAGAACTGTTGGCAGGTCTTACGACGTTTTTAACGATGGCATATATCGTTGTCGTCAATCCAATTATTCTGTCTGATGCCGGCGTTCCAATAGATCAAGTATTTATGGCTACAATTATTTCTTCCATCATCGGGTCCTTATGGATGGCGCTTATGGCTAACTATCCAATCGCTATTGCGCCCGGTATGGGATTAAACGCTTATTTTACTCATGCAGTGGTCGTCGGTTCTAATGGGGCAATTGATTATGTGACTGCTTTTGCCGCGGTATTCGTTGCGGGGATTATTTTTATTATTTTAAGTTTGACGCCTTTCCGTGAAAAGCTGATCATGTCAATCCCTAAAAATTTAAAGCTGGCAATTACAGCGGGTATCGGGCTTTTCATTGCCTTTATCGGACTTCGCATGTCTCATATTGTCGAAGCAAATGAATCGAACCTAGTCGGTCTAGGGGATTTATCGAACCCTTCTGTCTTGCTTACATTCTTCGGCCTTGCATTGACAGTCGTGCTGATGGCCCGCAATGTAAAAGGGGCATTATTTATCGGAATGGTCGCTACAGCGATTGTAGCAGTCCTGACAAAACAATTAACAATTGAAAAAGTAGTGGCAATGCCTCATCTTCCGGAAGGCATACTCGTTTGGAATCCGTTTGCTGCTATTGGCGATGTCTTCTCCTACGGGCTTTACGGCGTTGTCTTCTCCTTTATTTTAGTTACCTTATTTGATACAACAGGTACAATGGTAGGCGTGGCAAGACAAGCCGGTCTTATGAAGGGGGAAAATTTACCGAGAGCACGTCAGGCATTGCTTGCCGATTCAATTGCTACTACTGCCGGAGCAATGGTAGGTACAAGCCCGACAAGTGCTTTTGTTGAATCTTCTGCCGGTGTTGCTGCGGGAGGACGCACAGGATTAACATCATTAACCGTTGCGGCTTTGTTCCTTTTATCATCCTTCTTTGGTCCATTAGTTGCTTCGATTTCAGGTGTTTACGCCATTACATCACCGGCATTGATTATTGTCGGCAGCTTGATGATCGGTGCTGTAAAGCAAATTGAATGGGATGACTTTGATGAAGCGTTTCCTGCATTCCTGGTCATTTTAACGATGCCTTTAACTTCCAGTATTTCTACAGGTATTGCCCTAGGGTTCATTACCTATCCATTGATTAAATTAGCAAAAGGAAAAGCCGGTGATGTCCATCCGCTTCTTTACCTATTTGCTGTGTTATTCATTATTCAATTAGTATTTCTTCCGCATTAGTAAAAAGAGTGCTGTTGCCTTAGGGCGCAGTGCTCTTTTTCATTTCCACAAAGAACGTCACTGTAGAATTATTCCGTTTTTTAGAGGATTTACAAGAATAAAGGAGAATATCAATGTAGTTACACATTTTTTCCTACAAGGGGGATGAAGGAATATGATGGACACACAGTTAGTATTGACAGGTTTTTTAAAACGGGCAGAACGCTTCTTTCCTAACAAAATGATCGTTTCACGTACAAGCGACACGATGACGCACCGTATTACCTACGCCGAATACGCCAAACGTACTCGCCGCCTGGCTGATGCTTTAACAAAGCTCGGTATGAAAAAAGGAACAAAGGTTGGCACATTTGCCTGGAACCACCACCGCCATCTTGAAGCCTATTTTGCCATTCCATGTTCGGGAGCCATTCTTCATACAATCAATATCCGCCTGGCTCCTGAGCATATCATTTATATTATCAACCATGCTGAAGACGAAATATTGCTGATTGATGGGGATCTTTTCCCTCTTGTTGAGCCTGCTCTCGGACATTTAAAAACCGTTAAGCATGTAGTGGTGATGCAGGATGATCTGGCAGTCCCTGAATCCAGCTTTAAAAATGTATATTCTTACGAAGCGCTGCTGGCGGAGGCCGATGAGAATTTTGCATTCCCGGAAGATTTAGACGAACAAATGCCGGCTGGGATGTGTTATACATCTGCTACAACAGGTATGCCAAAAGGGGTTGTATATAACCACCGAAGTATTGTTCTTCATAGTTTGGCCCTTGGTCTTGCCGAGTCATTTGGAGTGAATGAACGCGATGTGGCACTGCCGGTTGTCCCTATGTTCCATGTAAACGCCTGGGGCTTCCCATTTGCGGCAGTCAATTACGGCTTAAAACAGGTACTGCCTGGCCCGATGTTCACACCAGCACTGCTTCTGGATTTATTTGAAAAGGAGAA